>NZ_JAMYRV010000023.1:0-97843 GCF_040321555.1 Mesorhizobium sp. M0317
CCCGACCCGCCCGCCGCCCACCCCCTCCTAGCGGGGGCCCCCCCCCCCGTGCTGGGCGCCACCAAACGGGGCGGGGGGGGGGGGGGCCGTCTGTTTCGAACCGCCGCCCGCGCCGGTGCGGTGCATCAGCTTTTTGCAGTCGCCCCAGCCTCGCGCAGCCTGGCATATCGCATGGTAACGTCGCTCAGATTTTCCTTGAGCCAGTTGGCCATGGCTTCCTCTTCGTTCAGGTTCTGCTTGAGGGCCCTTTCAGCATCCTGGAAGCCCCCGGCGTCGGCCAGTACCAGCAGCGAATTGTAGGCAGCGATCTCGTAGTTCTCGAATGCGAAATTCGCCAGGCTGTTCTTGATGATCTCGTCGCCGGCCATCGAATGTCCAATGGCGGCCACGCTGCCAACCATCGACAAGGCGGTGTCCTTGAGGGTGGAGTGCTCCTCGCCAAGGCCCTCCAGGACGGACTCGAGTCTCGTGATCTGGCCTTCGGTTTCCTGAATGTGCCGGCGCAAGCGATCGGCCACCTCCGGATAGTTCTCTATACGCTCGACCTGAGGCTTCATGATCGACAGCGCTTGATTTTCCATGGCGTGCGCGTTGCGCAAGCCGACGATAAATATCTCACGGCTTTCCGAGTTGAAGTTTGTATCCATCGAGTTTCTCCTTCTGATACCCGCCCGATCTTCCGTCTTGGAAGAAACTATCTTCTCGGCTCGGCCAACAACGGCTCCTCCGTGCGTGCCCAGGCCGGGAGGCTTTTTTGGATGCGCGCGAAAGTGGCCAGAGCCTGTCCGACTACCTGGTCCATGTTGTAATAGCGGTAAGTTGCAAGCCGACCGACAAACCACACGTCTGGGCAGCTTGCCGCGAGCGCTTCATAGCGCTTGTAGAGCACTTCGTTTTCGGGCCGGGGCACGGGATAGTACGGGTCCCCGATGTCCGTGGGGTATTCGTAGGTCAGGCTGGTCCGCGAACTCTGCTGGCCGGTCAGATGTTTGTACTCGGTAATGCGCGTGTAATCTTCCGTCTGGGGATAATTGACCACGGCAACCGGCTGAAATTGCTCGCAATCCAGTGTAACGTGCTCGAAACGAAGCGAACGGTACGGAAGGTGCCCGAGCTGCCAGCCGAAATATTCATCGATCGGGCCGGTATAAACCATGCGCCTGAACGGTATCTTCTCACGAATTTCACGGAAGTCGGTCTGCAGCATGATCTTGATGTTCGGATGATCGAGCATGCGTTCGAACATCCGCGTGTACCCGCCGGCCGGCATTTTCTGGAAGCTGTCGCTGAAATAGCGGTCGTCACGGTTGGTCCTGGTCGGCACTCGTGCCGTCACGGATTTGCTCAGCTGACTGGGATCGACGCCCCATTGCTTTCTTGTGTAGCCGCGGAAGAATTTTTCATAGAGCTCGCGCCCCACGGTGCTGACGACGACGTCCTCAGCCGTTCGGACATCCTCCACCGTTTCGCGTCGCGACGCGAAGAAATCCTCCAGCTGTGCCGAGGTCAGGTCTAGCCCGTAAAGCCGGTTGATGGTGTCGAGATTGATCGGGATGGGAACCAGTTGCCCGTCCACGGCCGCCAACACCCTGTGCTCGTACGGCCGCCATTGCGTGAACTGCGAAAGGTGGTCCACGATCGTTTGGCTGTTGGTGTGGAAGATGTGCGGGCCGTAGCGATGGATGAGGATGCCGGCTTCATTGTAGCAGTCGTAGGCGTTGCCTCCCACATGGCTGCGGCGATCGATCAGCAAAACGCTTTCCTGACGCTGCGACGCTATCCGTTCGGCAAGCACACTGCCGGCGAAACCCGCGCCGACGATCAGCCAATCGAACATGGCTATGCACTCCTGCGAAGGGGCACGACCTTCTTGCGTTGGTAGGCGCGCTCAATGTGAGCTGCCATGGCATTCCATGTCCGTTCCCAGGACATGTCCGCAAGATAGGCATCGACTTGCTGCAGGAGCATCTGACGCGGTCGCGAAAGGACGGAGCGCAGCTTGATTTCCAGATCGTCACAGTCGGCGATTTCCACCAGCCCGGCAGCACCGTAACTGCGCACCACGTCGACGATTGCCGTCGAGATCACCGGCAGACCCGCCGCGAGAAATTCCGGCGTCTTGGTCGGGCTGATGAAACGCGTCGCCTCGTTGAGGGCAAACGGCATCCATCCGGCGTCCCAATGGCGCAAATAGTCGGGCAGATCGCAGTAGGCTTTCGGGCCAAGCCAATGCAGGTTTTCGGCTTGCGGCAGGCTTGCAGGGTCGATCTTGACAACCGGACCGAGCATGACGAAATGCACGTCCGGCATTGTCTTTGCCGCTAGCGCCACGAGATCGACGTCCAGCCGCTCGTCGATGACGCCGAAATATCCAACCCTCGGGGAAGGAATGCCCGCCTGGTCGGCTGGGTCCCTTCCTGGCCGTCTTGCGGTGTGAAAGTGCCTCACATCGATGCTGCTCGGAAATGGAAAGATGGCGGGATGGAGGTGACGCTTGGTCTCGAACAAGCTTAGACCACCGGTGAAAACCAGATCCGCGCGGCGCAGAAGCGCCTTTTCCATCTGGCCCAGCTCGGGGGGCGCATTCCTGAACGCAGAGAGTTCGTCCATGCAGTCATAGACGCATATGTCTGGGTCGAGGAATTCCGTAAAGCGAAGAGCCATTGGGGTGTAGTACCAGGCGATCAGCCGGCTATGCGGCATAGAAGCGATGGTCTGCTGCACAAATCTCCGCTGGACGGCATCTGCTTTCGCGGCCGACGTGCCAAGCGGCAGCACTGGTGTGACAATCAGAATGTTTTCCGATGCCACGCTCGTCCGCATCAGCGGCTGCGGCAATTCTTCGAAAACGGGTTCTTCAAAGTAGACCACTCGCTGCTGAGCGGATGCGAGAGTGAGGAGATGCTGCGGACGCTGGTGAACAAAATTCCATCGTAAGTGGGAGAAGCAAACCAGTATATTTTCGCGACGAACATATTGACTGCCGGTTACCCCGCCAAAGGCCGCATCCATTGACATACTCCCTCTGTGACACTATTTATGTTACGATTAACATTTGTTAATCGCGAATGGAGAGAACTACTTAGTTCCAGCTCCTAACTTTCGATCAGGTGAGTTGTTCCAACTGAAATGAAGAAGGCCCGGTCGCCCGCTTGTTCCACGCACGAAGCGGGATCTGGTTGCGGAGGCGAGGGCGGCTGTCGGAACCCGGCCGCCACTGAAAGCGTGGTTCAACGAGGAATGCTGGTGGACAGCGGCATTGCCGTATTTGCGTTGAACTCGTTGGCTATAGAATGTGCCTAACATCAATGATTCGCCTGTATCTCTGCGCGTCTCCGACTGCCGAGGCGAATTCCGGGGCTGACATGAACATCAACTTTGAAACCAACGTTTTTCCACTGTTTCATCCGCAAAGCGTGGATGATCTCAAGGACCCGTGTCCTGTCTTCGATGGCCGTGTCTGGCACGTCTTCGGGTCAAGCGGCACGGTCACCACTGAGACGTGGAGAATCTTGCATGCCACGGCGCCCGATCTGTATGGACCGTGGGCCGAGCATGAGCCGATCGAACTTCCAATCAACGGCACTGGTGTTGCGGCTCCCGGTGTGACCCACGAGTGCGGCGTCTTCCACATGTTCATCCAGACGGAATTCATGAAGTCGGGTGGCCGTTGCGAGCATGCGGTTTCCAACGACGGGTTCCATTGGGTAGTCCTCAGTCCGGCCATTCTGGCCATCCCGGACACGGAAGAGGACGGAATTTACGATCCGCATCCGGCAGTCATTGGCGGTGGGCGCTACCTCGTTTATTCGGCTATGCCAAAATTCACCAGGGTGCCTCAGCCCGACATCTATCTGGCGCGTAGCCAGTCCGACTCGTGGTTCGGTCCGTGGAAGCGGATCGGCAAAATCCTCGACCACAACGACGTTCCCCACCATAACACCAGAGATGATCCCGACTACGAATGGGGCATTGAGGGCGCGCAACTGATCGAATTGCCGGACGGCCGGGTGCTTCTCAATGCCACGTGCTTTCTTCCGGACGGCCTTCGGGGAAACCGGCAACGGGTGTTTTTTGCCATAGCCGACGAGGTCAGCGGACCTTACGTTTCGATCGGCCCGGTGCTGGAGCCAGGTCAACCGGGCGAGAACGGCCACTCGACAGTGATGATCGATGGCAGTCAGCTTTCACTGTTCTACCAGAGCCGGGTTGCCACAACCGATCACCGATGGCGCTATGGTTTGGCCAGATGCGACGTCGCTCTCTTTTCAAAGGTCGCGTGATTCCAGGCTGCCATTAGCGCCTTGAGGCGGATCCGCGTCATGCGGCCATGGAACTCCGGAGGGTTGAAGGTGATCCGCGTCGGTGACGGTAGCAAAGTGTCATCGCGAAATGATTTCAGCCCGTTCGTCAATTGTCTCCGCGCATCGATGACACCGCCAGATGCCCGACTAATGGGCTCATAGCTATTTCTTCGGTCCCTTGACAGGGAATGTCGCGTCGCCGTCTTTTTTGCCGGAGATCACCCGCGGATCGGCGCTGGCGACGCCATCGCTTCCCCCGCCCTTGTGGTCCTTTTCCGACTGACCCTTTGCGTCCTGCTCGGGTGTCCGTTTTGATGTTCGAAGCGTCTTGTCCACCATCATGGCCTCGCGTTTGCCATCCAAACTTCCGGCAATTTCGAAAGTTCCACCGCCGCTTAGCAGGTCGAAGGAACCAGTGAGTTGGAACGTCGTGGCGGGACGTGAGTTGTAAGCGAGGATATTCACCCGCAGGAGGACGCTTATGGCTAACCGCCGAGAGCAGCAGACGGACCTCACGCCCGCCGAGGCAACAGACCGCATCTGGGAACTCGCCGAGGACATCGACGTCTGCATGTTTGTGACCTGGGACGGCGAGTACAATCGAGCCCGTCCGCTATCTGCGCGTGTGGTCCGTGAAGAAAACGCCATATACTTCCTCGTCAATGACGACAGCGCCAAGAGCAAGCAGCTGTCGACCTATCCAAAGGTCACATTGGCCTGGAGTGACAACAGCCACTACAAATACGTCACGATGTCAGGCCCGGCCACAGTGACAAATGATAGGGAAAAGATCGCCGAGCTCTGGGAGAAAACTGACTCAGCCTGGTGGGATAATGCCGATGATCCCGAGATTCGTCTGATAACGGTCAAACCCGACGAAGGCGAATTGTGGGACAGCCCGGGGCTAATGATGGCTACCGCAACGATGGTGTTTGCGGCCTTTACCGTCGCCAAGCCGAATGTGGGCGACAACGCGAAGGTCGAGCTCTGAGCGAGCGGCTAAACTAACCTCTGCTTTAGAGGCAGCGTCGATGAGCATTTTGGAAACCAGCAAGAAAGTGATCGAGAACGTCACCGGTTTCGCAAGACCGCGCAAGCAAGCTGTCGCCGGATTTGTGAGGCAGCGAAAGTCGAATGAGTTCTGGTTCAAGGATGATGGACTTGTACCCAATCATCCAGCATGGCCGCTCGTCGTTTATCGCGGCGCCGTCGAATTGCCCGAAGGACTTGATCCAGCAGCCGTCATGGAGGTGCTTTTCGATGCAAACGGATGGGGCGATAGCTGGCGAAACGGCATCTATGATTACGTTCACTATCATTCGCAAATACACGAGGTTCTGGGAATTGCGCGCGGAAATGCTGAAGTCCGATTTGGCGGCAAGAAAGGACGAACGCTGTCGCTGAAGGCCGGTGACGTCGCGGTCCTCCCGGCAGGGACCGGGCACCAATGCCTCTCGGCATCCGATGATTTTTTGGTTGTCGGCGCGTATCCTCCGTTTGGGAGTTATGACGAATGTAGGAGCAAGGATCAGCATAGCGATGCGCTCGCAACCATCCCCAGCGTGGGGCGTCCGCGCAAGGATCCTGCATATGGCAGCCAAGGTCCGCTGCTGAAAAGTTGGAAGCGCTAATTTAGTCGTCGGGGTCGAAAGCCTTGGCAACTGCGTCTTTCTCAGCCTGCGGCAGGACTGTCATTGTGAGAATGAAGGCTGACAGCAGGAGACAGACGCCATTCGTGATTATGATCGGCCACTCTGCCTTCATGATGCCGAAGGCCAGCCACAAGGCGAAGCCCAACACAGTGATGGCATACGTCGGCGCGGAGATGCCGCTTGTCTCCCGTGTCCTGATGATTTTCCAGGCTTGCGGGGTGAAACTGCTCATCGAGCAGACGGTCGCGAGATAGCCGATGAGCGTGACTGTCTGCATGGAAGCGGCCCTGGCCTACGTCGCAGATATGCGCTTGAGATCAGATACGCGGACCACGCCGTGCTGGCTGACAAAGGTCAGGGTGGAGGCCGTGCTCTGGCGCTGCGAAACGCCGGATATGCGATGGTCGCCTGTGTCATAAATCTCCATCTTTCCATGATCGTCGATGACCAGGCGGCTTCGCTCAGGAAACGCTGCGTAGCGCATATTGTTTTGAGAACCAGCGGCAGACGGGCTCCCAAGCTCCTCAGGCCACCATGAGCCGGCGTGGGCCATAGCTGCAGAACGATAGCTCACATTCGTGTCGGCGCGTTTTGGCTTGGCGGGATGATCGAGCAGGTAGGCCGAGAGCTCCGCCGCGATAGCGTTGAGCTTCGCCTTGAGGCTGTCATTGAACATGTCGCCGACCATCGTCATGCCGGAAGACCATTGTGACATTCCTCCGAAGTCGACGTGGCTGAACTGGGCCATGGTTCCACCACCACGCCGCAACGCCTCGAGGACAGCCATGACAGCGCCATCGGTGACGCCATGCTGGCGTGCAAGACGCGCAATCAGTTCAGCTTCCTTTTGACTGTTTGTCATCATTGCGTCCTTTGAATCGCTTGGCGCCGGAAGTCCTCATTGCTGGCATGACATGCGGCCAAATCTAATCACGAAGGAGCGCCACCAGGCCTTCAGGCTCCTTGCCGAGGAAGCTCAATCAAGTTCTATCCAGGCTGGGGCATGATCGCTCGGCTTGTCCCATGCACGCGTTTCGGCATCTACTCCGGCATTCTTCAGGCGATCCAATAGGGATGAACTCAGCAAGAGATGGTCCATCCGGAGCCCGGAACTCCGATCGTACCCGCCGCGGTAGGAGAAGTTCCAATAGGTGTAAATTCCCTTTTCTGGATGAATGCGAC
This sequence comes from Mesorhizobium sp. M0317, assembly GCF_040321555.1. Classification (NCBI taxonomy): domain Bacteria; kingdom Pseudomonadati; phylum Pseudomonadota; class Alphaproteobacteria; order Hyphomicrobiales; family Phyllobacteriaceae; genus Mesorhizobium; species Mesorhizobium sp. M0317. The sequence continues at coordinate 7,139 of NZ_JAMYRV010000023.1, forward strand.
GGACGGCATCGATCCAGCCCTGAGCAAGCATTTCGGCGTACGCGCTCCGGCTCTCGGGGAAGTAAACGGCATCGCCAACCCAGCGCCCCGGCACCGCCGCGTCGATCGGGCCTGGAACGACGTTATAGTCGCCGCACAGGATGGTCGGTGAGCTATCGCCGAGCAGCACCTGGCCATAGGTGATCAAACGTTGGAACCAGCGAAGTTTGTAGTCGAACTTCGGCCCCGGCGCTGGATTGCCATTGGGCAAATACAGGCAGCCGACAACAAGCCCATTCACATCAGCCTCGATGTAGCGGCTGTGCGAATCGTCGGGATCGCCCGGCAGACCTCGACGACGTTCCAGCGGCTCAATCCCGCGAGCGAGGATTGCCACGCCATTGTAGGATTTCTGTCCGTGCCAGATTGCGCCATAGCCGGCGTTTCTAATCGCATCGACGGGAAATTTTTCGTCAGAGGTCTTCAGTTCTTGAAGGCAGACGATGTCATAGCCGGTTTCGCCAAGCCACTTGAGAAGCACTGGCAGTCGGCCGTTGACGCCATTGACGTTGAAGGTTGCGATGCGGGTCATCTCGACGATTTAACGTCTTTGCGCCGATTCGATGCGACATAGGGTCGGTAGCCAAATCTTGCCTTTTGTCATCGTCCATCTGCATTTTTGCTCGAAGCATTGGTGCTTTGACCGGAAGCAGCGGATGTCTTTGCATCTTTGGAATGCGCGGCAATCGCCGGACCCGCGCCGGTAGCTTTACGCATATCGCCGCTCCCCTTGCCGTCAGTCGATTTCTTGCTCAACAGTCCTGAGAAATATTTTCCAAAGAAGCCCATCCGACTCTCCATCTTGGCGCTCATTCGGCGACTTTGCGGGCCCTGAACTCATCTCTGCGCTGTTCTCGCAACTGCCGAGGATCGCTGCGCGAACCACCAAGGGCGCGGCGCCTGACCAGCGCGGCCGAACACTCAAGCAGGAAACATTCCAGTCCTTTGTAGATATGCGTGATCATGTCCTTCATCTCCCGGGACCGCCTCGGCACATAGGTCGCCGAGGCGGTTGGGTAGGCGATCAATCAAGCCGCTTTCCGTTCTGCCGCTCGTTCGTTGACGCCGGCTTCACCGAGGGCAGTCAGCGCCTCGTCGGTGGCCTTCTCCTCCTCAAGTGTCGCATTGAGGAGCGCAACCACGTCATCCTTGCCGAGCGTCGTAGCCCAGGCAATCAGGGTTCCATACCTGGCAATCTCATAGTGCTCCACGGCTTGCGCGGCACCGACGAGCCCTGCATCGAGCGAAGTCGAACCCTTGTACTCCTGAAGGATTTCAGATCCTTCCTCCAGGATGCCGTCGATCGCCGGGCAGGTTTTGCCGCGCGCGGCCGCGCCGAGAATCTCGAAGACCTCCTCCAGACGTTCGACCTGCCCCTCGGTTTCAGCGAGGTGCTTCTCGAATGCTGCCGAAACTTGCTCTTCGGATGCGCCTTTGGCCATCTTCGGCAAGGCTTTCAGAATTTTCTTCTCGGCATAGTAGATGTCTTTGAGGCCATCGAGGAAAAGGTCCTCCAGGTCCTTGTTGTTGCCATTGGCTTTCTTGGCAGTGGGCATTGTGCCGTCTCCTCTGTTGAAAATTGCCCGTCGCGAGCATTTTCTTAACTCGGAAACCCGAACCCGGTTCCGGCATAATGGAGATATCTAAATTTAAAGGGTCCTGCGCTTCACTGAGAACAACGACCACGTCATTCTCGTCGAAGAGCCGCGGCGGGGCGCACGCCATCGGGCTCCCGCCAACGGTCGTGCGGTCTGAGGGCCTGGGACTGCAGGAGACGCAAGTTCCGCGGCGGCAGCAGAGCAGTCGGGGCAACGCCTCTCAAGCCTCCTGACCGCTCTGCAGCCGCTTGATTGCTGGCCCTACTTGCATCCAGCAATTGGGTGATTGGACGCTGCGTATGCAACCAGAATACCTCAGAATGGTTCTAGCTATGATTTGAGCGGGATGGCAGCGAGCGCCGTCCAAAGGTGGCAATTTTTATGGACGTATCACTTTCGCGAACCGCAGACGACAACATCAAGGCCGGCAAGAGCGGCTTGCTGCTTGTCTCGGACAATTATGACGCTTTCGCCGTGCGCGTGCTGGCGGCAAGGAGCGCTGAGCGCAGCCTCGACCTGATGTATTACCTTTGGCATGATGACCACACCGGCCGCTTGCTGCTTCGCGAGGTTTTTCGAGCTGCTGAGCGCGGTGTTCGGGTGCGCATGCTCCTTGACGACGTCAATCCGCGCAAAAATGATGCGGCATATCTGGCGCTGAACCACCATCCAAACATCGAACTGAAGTTGTTCAATCCGAGCGGTATCAGGCGCGGCCGGATCATGCGTGGTGTGGAAGTGCTGTTGCGGCTCTTTGCATTGACGCGACGGATGCACAACAAGGCTTGGATCGTTGACGACAAATTTGCCATTGTCGGCGGTCGGAATGTTGGCGATGCCTATTTCGATGCGGCAGAAACCAATTTCCGGGATCTCGATCTGCTGCTCCTGGGGCCTGCGGTACGGCAAACCGCGGCGATATTCGATGCCTTCTGGGCTTGCAATGAAGCCAAGCCAATCAAAACCTTGGGATCAGTGGCTGAGCATGAGCATGCCAAATGGCTTGAAGGAAGCGATACCGGCCCCGATCCCAAATTCCTGAACGGCATCGGCAACCGGGGCTCGATCACGGAGTTTATTGCGGCCAGCAACGACGTTCATTGGGTGGATGGCGTGCGGGTCATCTCCGATCCGCCGGAGAAAGTTCGTGGTTGGAGACGTCGCAGCTGGCTTATGAAAGAGCTGCGTCCGATCATCCAATCCACGCGCGGGTGTCTGGAAATTGTGTCGCCCTATTTCATCCCCGGCAAAAGGGGCACAGCGATCTTGCTGGACCTTGTCGGCGCCGGTGTTGACGTTTCGGTTCTGACCAATTCCCTGGCCGCCACGGACGTCGCCGCAGTCCATGGCGCTTACGCAAACTATCGCAAGCGGCTGCTGAGGAATGGCGTCAATATTTTCGAGCTTCAGCCGTTCAACCGGCGCTCCGCAATCTCGGTGTTTGGCTCGAAGGGCGCCAGTCTGCATACGAAAGCTTTCACCGTCGACGACAATATCGGCTTCGTCGGTTCCTTCAATTTCGATCCACGGTCAGTGTCCTTGAACTCGGAAATGGGCGTGCTGTTTGAGGATCCGAAATTGGTCGCCGAGCTGCGGCATCGATTCCAATCGGAAATATCTCCGGAAACAAGCTATCGGCTCGAACTGAAGCACAATGTTCTGCATTGGCATGGATGCGGCGAAGGCAAGATTCAGGACTATACGCATGAACCAGAAGCCGGATTTTTTCGCCGTATCCTGGCGGTCTTCGTCCGTCACCTCCCGATCGAATCTCAGCTCTAGCATCCGACGATGGCCGAGGACCTCGCGATCTCAGCAAATTGCCCTGCCGGGGATCGCGTGAGCGAAACGTGAAACCCTGATCTACCACGGGTCAGCCAGACCGCATCACACCCGGTTCTTCGACAACCGCGTCGCCAATCCCATGCTGTCCGGCGTCCGGATCACTCGGCAACACGTCGGAAAAATTGACTGTGGCGACCAGGTATCCGGCTTCATCGTAGACCTTGATAGTCGATCCCGATTGCTTGGTTCCTGACCCAGGATCCGCCGCCACCGCTACGCGCGCCATCTCTATTGCTCTCGGACTGGCCATCTCCGCACTCGCTAGCTCTTCCTCGAGAGCGGTAGTCTGGCCGGATACTGTCGTCTCAAAGCGGAATTTTGGCATGGGCAACCTCCTGTTCCTATGCAATTCCGGTGTCCGGGTTGCGTTCCAAAGAAACAGAATTGGTGGGAAGCAGCTAAGATCGCCGCGATGGCCAGACCCGTGTCGCCACGAAGGTCAGCAAACCCGTGATCACAATCCAGGCCTGCACCTCGCGTTGGATAGTTGGCCCAGGGTTCGATGTCTGTCGCGACGGGCTCTCTGCCTCCACTATCGGTTGAAGGTCGGACCGACTGCCGAGACGGACGGAATAGGCCCGCGTGAACTCGGCGCCGAGCAGGAATATCTCAGACGAATAGTAAACCCAAAGCAGCACGACCAGCAGTGCACCCGCCGCGCCATAGGAGGATGCGATCGCGCTGGTTCCGATATACCAGCCAATCAGCGACTTGCCGATGGTGAAGAGCAAAGCGGTCACTGCCGCGCCAATTGCGACATCGCGCCAAGCGAGCGACCGGTCCGGCAGGATCTTGAAGATCGCGGCAAACAGAGCGGAAATCAGCACGAATGATACAATGCCGTTTATCGACGCGAGAATGATGGTGCCGAACGGCAGATGGGCGTTGATGACAGCGCCAAGCGCGGAAATGGCGGCACTCGCCGCCAACGACACAAGCAGTAGAAATCCCAACGCTGCAACCAGACCCAGGCTGGCCGCCCGCGCCCGCACCAATCGCGACACAGACATGGGTGGTGGCTCAATCTTCCAGATTGTGTTGAGCGAAAGCTGCATTTCGCCAAACACCCCTGAGGCTGTCACGAAGAGGGTGACAATGCCCACCAAAGTGGCAACAGTGCCGGCGGTTCTGTGAGAAGCGCTTTCGATGGTGCTGCGCAGAAGGTCGCCGGTTTGCGATCCCATCACGCCTGCGATTTCGGCCGACAGAGCGAGTTGAGCTGCTTCATGCCCAAAGACAAGTCCAGCAATCGCAACAACGATCAACAAGATCGGGGCCAGGGACGTAACGGCATAGAATGCCATCGCCGCACCGTGGCTGAGGGCATTGTCGTTGATGAGTCCGAGGATGCTCTCCTTGCCAAGAACCCAGGCTTCGCGTGCCACCCGCATGGGGAATTCCTTTTGCCTCAACGAGTAACCTAGTGCTGTGGGCAACGAAAGCGAGACCTGCCGCCAGTGCGCGAGGCGTGACTGCCGAGACACGCCCGCTTGTCTCTGCACCACGCCCAGAAATGTTCCATGCGGCGCCGGAACTCGCCGGGCTCGTAATGGTTATCGGTCATCCGATTGGAGTCATCAAAAATGCCTGATAATGAAAACCGTCGCGAGACCGGCGCAACGAAGTACCCGGCTAGAACAGGTCCTGATCCTTCGGATGCGTTCTCTCAGGATGCGGCCGGCAACAAGAAACCCAAGAGTGGGGTCGGTCTGACGCGGCCAGTCAACGAGGTGGATGACAAGACGCACCAATCCGATGGCCAGAACGCCCCGGCGAGGCCGGGCGGCGGAAACACGGTTAAGCCATGAACGTTGCCAATCTTCAGCTTGAAGGGTTGATGATGGCGGTCGCGTCAATCAACAATCTGCTCGTTCACAAAGGTCTGCTGTCAATTGACGAGATCGATACCGCCCTGCGAAAGGCAGAGGCGTCCATGACAAGTGACGAGCGGACCTACGAAGACATGTCACCGGCCAACCGTGACGCGATCTGCTTCCCGATCCGGCTTCTGCAGATCGCAAACAACGCGCAAGGCGAACTGGACATCCCACCATTTTCAGAGCTTGCAAAAATGGTTGGGCAAACCAAGGAACCTTAACGTCAGCGGTGACGACAGACGTGTAATCTCCGTGAAGGCCTACATTTGACGGCGATGCCACTCTGAAGCGGAAAAGCAGCATCGGCGCCGTCTCGGCCATGAACCGAACCAAATCTCACCCACTGCGTTGAGTCCGGCGATGCGTCATTAGTCGGGGCACTTCCATGAAAATGGGCGAGCTTTCAACCTACCGGGCGAAAAGGGATTTCGCGAAGACGAAAGAGCCCAGCGGCGAAAGCTCGATTGCGGGTTCGAATCGACTTCGGTTTGTCATCCAAAAACACGCGGCCACGCGGCTGCACTATGATCTTCGCCTCGAGCTTGGCGGGGTCTTCAAATCATGGGCTGTGACCAAAGGTCCATCACTGGATCCTCACGACAAACGACTTGCCGTGGAGGTTGAGGACCACCCGCTGGAGTACGGCGACTTCGAAGGCACAATTCCCAAAGGACAATATGGTGGCGGCACGGTGCAGTTGTGGGATCGCGGATATTGGGAACCGGAAGGCGCCATGTCTCCCGAAAAGGCGTTGGAAAAAGGCGACCTGAAATTCACGCTGCAGGGCAAGCGCCTGCATGGAAGCTTCGTCCTCGTGCGCATGAAGCATGACCGCAATGGCGGGAAGCGGACCAACTGGCTGCTGATCAAACACCGCGACAAATACGCGACAGAGGGCAATGGCGATGCGGTGCTGGCTCAGGACCGATCCGTCGCCTCCGGTCGGAGCATGGAAAGGATTGCAGCGGGAAAGGGGGCAGGTCCGAAGCCGTTCATGATGAAAGGTTCATCGTCGGCCGATGCGGATGCCGTTTGGGACAGCAAGCGCGGCCATGCCGACAAGCGCGCCGCCAAGTCGGCAAAGCCTGCTCCGCGGCCGAAGCGAGCCGCTGGTGCCTCAGCGGCGAAGATGCCCGACTTCATCCCACCACAGCTTTGCGCAACGCTTTCCCGGCCGCCGGCCGGGACGAACTGGGTTCACGAAATCAAGTTTGACGGTTATCGCGTCCAGTTGCGCGTGGAAGACAAGGACATCGCCCTTAAGACCCGCAAGGGTCTTGACTGGACGGAGAAATTTGGCGCCATCGCAAAGGAGGCCGCCAGCCTCCCCAACGTCATCATCGACGGCGAAATCGTAGCGCTTGACGAGAACGGCGCGCCCGATTTTGCCGCACTGCAGGCGGCGCTGTCGGAGCGCCGGACGAAAGACCTGATCTACTTTGCTTTTGACCTGCTCTTCGCAAATGGCGTCGATCTGCGAAAGATGCCTCTCTCACAACGGAAGGAACGTCTGAGCGAGATGCTCGGCGAAGTCGATCGCGGCGCGCAAAATCTCATCCGCTATGTCGAGCACTTCAGCAATGGCGGCGACGCGGTGCTGCGTTCTGCCTGTCGCCTTTCGCTTGAGGGGATTGTCTCCAAGAGGGCCGATGCAACCTATGTTTCGGGGAGGACCGACACCTGGGCCAAATCGAAATGCCGCGCCGGGCATGAGGTGGTCATCGGCGGCTGGTCGACGACCAACGGCAAATTCCGGTCATTGCTCGTCGGCGTCAATCGCGGTGAACATTTCGCCTATATCGGCCGTGTGGGGACCGGGTTCAGCGAGGCAAAGGTCAAGCAGCTGATGCCCAGGCTGCAGGAGATGAAAGCCGCGACGTCGCCGTTTACCGGCGATGGCGCACCGAAAAGGAATTCAACCGTCTTCTGGACGAAGCCGGAATTGGTCGCGGAAATCGAGTTCGCCGGCTGGACCGGGGGTGGCAATATCCGGCAGGCCGCCTTCAAAGGCCTGCGTGAAGACAAGCCCGCAAAAGACGTCGAGGCCGAGCGTCCAGCTGATCCTCAAGAGACGCCGATTGCCGACCCTGCCAAGGTGACTGGCAAGACAGGAAAAAGCCCGGTTGTCATGGGCGTCATCATTTCCAAGCCGGACAAGCCGCTTTGGCCGAATGCCGGCGACGGTCAGCCCGTCGACAAGCTCGATCTTGCAGAATATTTCGAGACCGTTGGCCCCTGGATGATCAGACATATCAAAGGTCGTCCCTGTTCACTCGTGCGCGCGCCGGATGGCTACGCCGGCGAGCAGTTTTTCCAGCGCCACGCAATGCCAGGCACATCCAATCTGCTGGAACTGGTAAAAGTCTTCGGCGATCACAAACCGTATCTGCAAATCGACCGCGTCGAGGGTCTGGCCGCGATCGCCCAGATAGGCGGCCTTGAGCTTCACCCCTGGAATTGCCAGCCGGGTCATCCCGAAATACCTGGCCGACTTGTCTTCGACCTTGACCCCGGTCCGGAAGTCCCTTTTGCGAAGGTGGTCGCGGCAGCCAAGGAAATGCGCGATCGTCTCGAAGATCTGGGCTTGGTGAGCTTCTGCAAAACGACGGGCGGCAAAGGCTTGCATGTCGTGACGCCATTGACGGCCCAACGCAGCAAGACGACATGGGCCGAGGCCAAGGCCTTCGCAAAGGCCGTCTGCATGCAGATGGCGGCAGACAGCCCGGATCTCTACCTCGTCAACATGGCCAAGAAGCTGCGGACATCGCGGATTTTTCTCGACTATCTCAGGAATGATCGCATGGCGACAGCCGTCGCCCCTCTCTCCCCTCGCGCCAGGGAAGGCGCGACTGTATCCATGCCGCTGACCTGGAGTCAGGTGAAGGCGGATCTCGATCCGAAAAAATACACCGTTCGCACGGTCCCGGGCCACCTAAAAAAGACCGTCGCCTGGGCTGACTACGACGATGGCGAACGGTCGATCAGCGGTGCCATCAAACGGATTGGTTCAGCAAAGCTCGCCGCATGACGACGTCGGTTCGCGCAAGAACGCCATGACGGCTGCGGCTACCGCGTCGGCTGCTTCTTCGGCCATATGATGTCCGCAATCGATCGGTTGGCCCTTTAGTTCGGTGGTCCAGGGTCGCCAAACATCGAGCACGTTGCCGTAGAGTGCCCCAAGATCATCGCGGGCGGACCAGAGCGCCAAGGTCGGGCACGCGACCCGGCGACCAGCTTTCCTGTCGTCGGCATCGTGCAATTGGTCGATGGCCAGACCTGCCCGATAGTCTTCAAGCATGCCGTGAACAACATTCGGATCGTGGATTGCGTCCTTGTAGTCGATATAGGCCTCAGCCCCCATGGACTCGGCTGAGCCGCCATACCATGCGTCAGGATCGGCCATGATTGCGCGTTCGGGCTTGTCCGGCTGTGCGAAAAAGAACCAATGCCACCAGAGCTTCGCAAAGCGGGCGTCGCAGCGTTCGAGGGCTTCCAGGATAGGGACGCTGTCCATGACGATCAGATGGCTGATCGCCGACGGGTGATCCATGGCTGTTCGGAACGCTGTGTAGCTGCCGCGGTCATGGCCTGCGATGGCAAACCGGCGAAAGCCGAGATGTCCCATGAGAGCAATGCAGTCCCTGGCCTTGGCACGCTTGGAGGATCCAGCATGGTCCACGGCGTCCGCCGGTACCGAGGACTGGCCAAAGCCCCTCAGATCGGGGCAGACAACTGTGTGGTCGGCGGCGAGAAGTGGGGCTACCCGGTGCCAGGTAACGTGCGTCCGAGGATGGCCATGCAGCAAAAGAAGCGGCGGGCCTGAACCTCCATACCTGACTCTCAGTGAGGATTCGGGCAGATCCACGGTCTCTAGCTTGAATCCTTCAAACATCCGCTTCTTTGTCGTCAGACTGTGAAAACAAGTCCCGCATGTCCATCTTCAACCCACCCCGGTGAAATTGGTTTCGGGCATTTGTCCGTTTGGACATTTCTCTCATTCCAATGGTTCGGCCGCCGTTCAGGATCCGCCAGCCCTGGCGCTGACGCCCGGATCCAGCCTCCTGCCTCACCGGTCTCTGGGATTGCCCAGGGTGGGGTCGCGCGCTCGGGTGTAGCCCTCGACGCGAGGCAAACGGTCATCCATCCTGATAAACGGCAGTCGCATTTCCCAATAGGCCTGGGCTTGGGGATGGAACTTCTCGGGCGCGTCCATGAATCCGATCGAGATGTAGAACTCGTTTGGCAAGCCTTCATCGGTGTACCCAATCGAGGTGCCACATTCCGAACAGAAGGAGCGCACGACGCCCCTGGTTTTCGAGAATGTTTTTGGTTTGGGGCCGAGCCAATCGACCTGATCTGGACGATAGCCAATCCAGATCGTCAGCGGGCTGCCGATCGCTCGTCGGCAGTCATCGTCGTGGTCGAAACAAATCCAAAAGGGATCGCCACTGAATTCAGCTGTGATGGCTCCGCAAAAGCAATGCCCTCGATCAATCCGGGCCGGTTTTCTGATCGTCGTTCGTGGTTTGTCGTCCATGGTAGTCTTCCGGCCAGCTTGGTGGCGTAACGCCGCGAACGGCAAGCAGTTCCTTTGGACGTCACAGAGCCGCAGATGCGCGCAACTTGCACGTTGCTCGTCAATATCATTTGAGGCAGATCAGGCCTTAGTTTGTTGGGAACATTTTTTCAGGTCCGCACTTTGTTCGCCGTCTGACCAAAGGAGGCGACCTTGAAAACACGACGCATCGACAGGGAAAAGATCGAGAGGGCGGATCGAGAATCCAAGTTGCTGTTGGAAGCGGAGCGGCATGCCAGGGAAGCCAAGACGGCGCGGCTTAGAGAACAGCGACAGTTGTTGGAGGCATCGATAGCGCGGACCCCGCCCGCGCCCGTAGCCGCAAAGCAGCCGCCCCGTCAACGAAAGCCGACGCGCAAGGTAATCGAGGTGGACTGACGGTTCGGTCAGTTGGGGCTTTTGCCAAGGTGGGGAGTTGATATGACAGGGCAGGGGATCCGGCAGCATGAATACCAAAGCGGTAAGGCCGGCCGTCGCCAAAGCGGCTGCTCGGCGTGCTGGATCGGGGTCTCATCACCGGTGTGTCCGACGACGATCCTGCGAGAGCCGCTGAAAAAGGCGCCCGAGCGGGCCGAGAACCAGCGAATCCGGCTGGACACTTACGTCGGGAACAATCGCACGCGCGGACCGTTCCCCAAGCGATCTTCACGCTCAGGATTTGCTCTTGTTGCAGCGACCGGATGAAATTCTCGACGAGGCTTCGCAAACGGTTGGTGATCCTCTTGAACGCGACGCCGGAGGTGGGGAGCTAACTGGCGATCGCGCCATCGCGCGTCGTCTGGTTGTCGTCTCGAACAGGCTGGGGAACATTCGCGATCTGTCGCAAGCCGGCGGACTTGCTGTAGGCATCGGGGATGCGTTGGCCGAGCGTGGAGGCCTGTGGCTAGGAGCAAGCGCCGAGTATCAGGACTACGCCGCGAGCGACGAACCGCTGATCCGCTTGGAACGGGTGGGAAAGATCGAGACGGCTGCGCTTACCCTGCCCTATGAGGAGTATTCGCTCTATTACAATGGCTATGCCAACAGCACGCTGTGGCCGCTTTTTCATTACCGACTCGACCTGGTGAACCACCGGGCAGAGTTTCTACACGCCTACCGGCAGATCAATGCGCGGTTCGCGAAGGCGCTCGCAGGACTGCTGTCGGGCAACGACGACCTGGTGTGGGTTCACGACTACCACCTTATCCCCTTGGCCGCTCAGTTGCGGCGGCTGGGAGTCCGGAATCGGATCGGTTTTTTTCTTCACATACCGTTCCCGCCGCCCGACCTGTTTGTAGCCACGCCCGACCATGAAGAACTCATCGATGATCTGCTTCAATATGACGTCGTGGGGTTCCAGACCGAAACGGACGTGGGGAATTTCCGGCGCTCAGTGCAGGCGGCCAACTCCACTACTTTTGATATCAATGGTTCGGCTGAGATGAACGGCCGCACGGTGTTATCGAGGTGTTTTCCGATAGGCATCGACGTCGATTCAATCGCACGCATGGCCAATGAGGCGGCGGAGGATGTGCAGATCGATTCCATGCGCCGCCAGATTCTGGGCCTCAAGCAAATCATCGGCGTCGATCGGCTGGACTACTCCAAGGGTCTCCCCGGCCGCATGCAGGCTTTCGCGCGTCTTTTGGAAAGGCATCCGGAACACGAGCGGGCGGCAACCTATTTGCAGATTGCGTCGCCGACGCGCGAGGAGGTCAGCGCCTATGCCGACATCCGGGCCCAGCTTGAAGCAACCGCCGGCGCGGTCAACGGAAGATACGCGGATTTGGCTTGGACCCCGATCCGCTACATCCACCGTGCCGTATCACGCTCTCGGCTTGCTGGCCTGTTGCGCGCTAGCCAGGTCGGATTGGTCACACCCCTGCGTGACGGAATGAACCTCGTCGCCAAGGAATACATAGCCGCGCAGGACGAAGCCGACCCCGGAGTGCTGATTTTGTCGCGTTTTGCAGGTGCGGCCGAAGAACTTGCCGAATCCTTGATCGTGAACCCGTATGCGGTCGACGAGGTTGCCGATGCGATCGCAAAAGCGCTCGCGATGCCGCTTGACGAAAGAATTGCAAGGCATAGTGCACTGCTCAAGCGCATCAGGCGCAATGACGCAGCAGAATGGCGGCGGTCATTTCTCGCCACGCTCGCGGGCGAGAACTAGCGCCTGGCATCGATGCCTGAATCCGTCCGTGTGTCACGCGTTCCCACACGGTCATAGCCCGGCCATAACCCGGCTGGCCGGAGCAGTTCGAAAGGCCTTGAAGCTGATCATGTACCTTGTCAGCCCGCATCAGAAACTTTTCGCTCGTTACCGGAAGCGCGATAGCCCGCCTCAATCGGTGGACTATCGAAGGCTCCAGGGAACACACCGCCGGTCCGGTCGTTTGGGCTCTGATAGGAGATCTGCGATGACAAGGAACCCCACGCGAAAGGACAGTGATCTCTCTGAACAAGAGGCAATCAAGTTGGCCGAAGCCACCGACGTGTCACCCGGGCAGGCCAAAGAGCTTGCAGCCGAGCACGGCAAAGACGGCGCCAAGAAGGAAGCAAGAAATTACAAGGCGGAGGGCTGACTATGGCGGCCAGTGGATCCGCAAACGACAGAGACGCACGAGCCACTCTCTACGCACAAGGCGTAATGGAAGCCGAGCGTAAAGCGCGGGAAGAGAAAACGGCGCGATTGCGCAAAGCCCGTTTGGCGCGCGAGGAGATCAATCCGCCTGCACCCGAGCGGAAACCGGCAGTGCCGAATGCGCCAAAGCGGGTCGCCAAACCAGGCAGCCGAAAAGCTGGAGAAGATTAGCTTCAGCTTCTTCGGCTGTGCCGGCGGCACGCGTCGGGGAAGGGCAGACCGTGCGGTTGATCCTGCACGATAAATTTGTACCTCATCGAACGACACAAAGGAGTCCAGTGATGACGGAGCATGTGTCCCGGAAGGAAGAACAGCGTGGCACCCGAAATGTACTCGGGTGGGGCGTCGTCATTGCGGCTGTGATCTTCGTCGCCCTGCTAGCCTTCTTTGTGTTCATACCCCTTTCAGGCGGATCGTGGCAGACATCGCCAGTAAAGCGCACCCCGGAACAGAACCAAGGCGGCAATGCCCCCGCCGAGACATCACCCGCGCCCGGCGTTAAAAAGAACCCGCAAGAAAATACCGAGATGCCAGGGCAGCAGTGATTGACCTTGGGCTGCGACCCAAGTTGGCCCTGATCTTCCTGGTCGTCTCATCGGCGTCATGATGGGATCAGGGCCTTTTTCTGGGCGCAGGAACCGCTGAGCTATTGAGACTGGGGTTTCGCCCACATCAAGCGCAGAAAGATTACCGCAGCAGCATGGGTCTGGCGAACGAGGCGATGACACCATCGTGGAACTCGAGGCAAATCAAGATGCCTAGCTGCAGGCCGTTCAGTTGGGATTTTTCAGCTGCTTTGACAACAGCAGTTGCTGCTGCAGCTCAAGGGCGAGCTTCAACAGCCGTTCAGGTGTTTCCTCTTCCGCGATTTCGTCGAGCAGCGCTGCGAGTGCGTCGCCCTCAACAGGATCGCGGAATGAGTCAGGTTTGGTTTGCGGAGGTTTGGCCACGAGGATTTCTAGCAGGAATGCGGCCGTATTTGCAAGACGAAGCGAAGCGCTCTTGGGGAGGGGTACCGTAGCGGGGGCGGTCGACAGGGCGGCCTGCGGCAAACTATCGGACAATCTTAATTCATGATGCCAGACCTGTCGTTGCGGAGCACCTCCTCCATGAGTGTATTGAGCCATTCGCTCAAGGGAAGGTCATGCCGCGTCGACAACCGCTCCTCCAGCGCCGCCTTCAATGTCCGTTCGACGAGGCGATCGGCCGCCTGTGGGTCGCCCAGCAGCAGCCGCGCGGACAGCCTCAGTTTTGGAAGAGCGCGGAAAACGTTGTCTTCGCCAAGCGCTGTTGATTGCGCGGCGAGGATCCCGGCAACCGTCCTGAACCCGGCCGGCTTGGAGAGGTTTTGGGTGTACCGGAACCGCTCCGGCAGGGTGATCTGATCGTTTCCGGAGAAGAATACGAACGGGATGCCTCTGTCCGTCAGCTCATCGGCGAGGGGAAAAACAGTCTCACCGTTGAGGTCGATGTCCAGCACCGCCCCATCCGCTGAATCGATATATCGTCGAGCCCGGCTAACTGACGACACCGGCCCCAAAACGGTCGCCCCACAATCGCTGAAATAGGAGGCAAGTTCGCTTGCCAGCAAGAATTCGTCCTCGACGAGCAGAATTCGCATGCCTAATAACATAGCAGCCCTCCGGGCTTTAAACGGCGATCGCGTCCATCGGTTCCGTGGCTATCGGCGGTGCGGGATGGGAATTCGACCAGGAACGGTTTACACATTGGATCGAAATCAGCGCTGCCGCGTTGCATTTCACTGAAGCAGGACAATTGATGCAAAAGCTGCCGAGGTTCCCCATAGTCGGTATTGGCGCCTCTGCGGGCGGCATTGCCGCCATGGAGGGATTTTTTCGCGGGATGCCGTCTTCGAGCGGGATGGCGTTCGTGATCGTCACGCATCTCAGCCCGGAACGGGAAAGTCTGCTGCACGAAGTGATTGCGCTTTACACCGGAATTCCGGTTCGTGTCGCTGAAGATGGAATGGGTATCCATCCTGACACCGTCTACGTGATGCCGCACAACGCGATCCTCACCATCGAAAATTCCAGCCTAAAGCTGCGCCAACCGAATTCCGTGTCCAGGGAGCGCAAGCCCATCGATATCTTTTTCAGCGCGCTGGCCGAGGATCAGGGCGAATACGCCGTCGGCGTCGTCCTGTCGGGCGGCGATTCCGACGGTACGTTGGGCATCAAGGCAATCAAGGAGAATGGCGGCCTGACGCTGGCGCAACTCTCCGACGAGTCGGGTCCGAGCAATCCCGACATGCCGCGCAGCGCGATCAGTTCCGGTCTGATCGATATCGCCATCCCAGCCGATGAGATGGGTGCGAAACTCATGGAATTTGCCCACAGCTTTGAACTGCTCGACGAGCTTGAAGCTGACGACGGCAAGGCCAGTGCTTTGAAACTCCGCAAGGGCCAGGAAGAAATCTACGCGATCCTGCGCAGCCATTCGGGACATGATTTCTCGGGCTACAAGGCCAAGACGTTCTTGCGTCGCGTCAGGCGACGCATGCAAATAACGCAGAACACCGCGATCGATGCCTATATAGAGTTGCTTCGTTCAAATGCGGAGGAAGTGCGGTCGCTGTTTCGCGACCTGCTGATCAACGTGACAAATTTCTTCCGCGACACGGACGCTTTCAAGACCCTGGAAGAAACCGTCATCCCCAAACTTTTCGAAGGCAAGGACGCCAACGATACGATCCGCGTCTGGGTGCCCGGCTGCGCAACCGGCGAGGAAGTCTTCTCGATCGGAATGCTGATGCGCGAGCATATGGATACACTTTCGGCTGTGCCGCGCATCCAGATTTTCGCCACGGACATCGATGACGCGGCGCTGGGCATCGCACGTTCGGCGCGCTATCCGGAGTCATTGCTTGCGGGCGTTTCGCCTGGACGTCGCGAACGCTTCTTCAGCAATGACGGCACAAGTTTCATCTTGAGCAAGAGCGTACGTGATCTCTGCATCTTCTCGGCGCACAGCGTCATCCGCGATCCACCCTTCTCGCGCATGGACATGGTGTCGTGCCGGAACCTCCTGATCTATTTCGGCCCCGATGTGCAAAAGCAGGTTATTCCGACCTTCCACTATTCGCTGAAGCCCGGTGGCTATCTGTTCCTTGGCACCTCCGAAAGCATAAGCCAGCATGCCGACCTGTTTGCACCGGTCGACAAGAAACAACGGATCTTCAAGGCACGAGAACATTCGGCGCCGCCGCGGCTGCCGATCTTGTTGAATGCTGCGCCTGCAACCAACTTTTCCAGCGCCAATGACACACATGCCCGCCGCGGCTTGTCTTATTCCCTAAGGCAAACCGTTGAAGCGCAGGTTCTCGAACGCTTCGCTCCGGCTCACGTCGTCGTCAATGGTGATGGAGATGTCGTCTATTACTCGGTCCGAACCGGCAAATATCTCGAGCCGCCGCAAGGGGTGCCGAGCAGACAATTGCTCACAATGGCACGCAGCGGCCTGCGTCTGGAATTGCGCGGCGCTTTGCGGGAAGCCGCCGAGGGCCGGCGCACGGTTGTGCGCGAAGCGATAGCCATTGAAGAAGATGAAGATCGTGTCCAATTCGTCACATTGACGATCGAGCCCTTGACTGATCGCGGCAGCGGCGAGCCGCTGTTTCTCGTCCTGTTCGAGCCGGTGGGCCAGCCGCAGCCGCGGCTGGAGGCTCTAAAGGTTCGACAGCCGGTGGCATCTGGGATTGCTGATTTCGAACGCGAGCTCCGCGATACGCGCGAGCGCCTGCAATCGACGATCGAAGAATATGAGACCGCGTTGGAGGAGTTGAAATCTTCCAATGAGGAACTCGTCTCGGTCAACGAAGAGGCCCAGTCCTCCAATGAGGAGCTCGAGGCCTCCAAGGAAGAAATGCAGTCCCTCAATGAGGAATTGAACACCATCAATGCCGAACTGGTTTCCAAGATCGAGGATCTCGATCGTGCCAACAGCGATCTGAAGAACCTGTTCGAGAGCACACAGATCGCGACTGTTTTTCTCGATACCAAGCTGGTTATCCGCAGCTTCACGCCGGCGGCGTCTTCGTTCTTCAACTTGCTGCCGACCGACATCGGAAGACCGCTGACCGATCTTGCCAGCCGGCTCGATTATCCGCACCTGCGCGACCATATTGCCCAGGTTTTCAGGGCCGGCGAGATGATCGAGCACCAGCTGCCGCGCGATAGCAACGGCATCCACTATCTCGTGCGGCTGATCCCCTACCGCGACAGCGCGCGGAAAATCCAGGGCGTGGTGGTGACCTTTGTCGATGTGACGACCATGGCTGAAGCCGAAGCCCACCAGCGGGTATTGATCTCGGAACTCAACCATCGGGTCAAGAACATGCTGGCTGTTACGGTCAGTATTGCCAGTCAGACCCTGAAAAATGCTCCCTCTTCGGAGGCTTTCGCCGAAGCGCTCATCGGTCGCCTGCGCGCCATGGCGCGGGCCTACGGAGTGCTCTCGCGCGAAAGCTGGAAAGAGGTCTCGGTCGAGGAAATCGTGCGGCAGGAAGTCGAGCCGTTCGGGCTGGAACGCATCAACACCACAGGCGAGGACATTCGGCTCAAGCCTCAGCAGGGCCTGTCGCTTGGCATGGTGATCCATGAACTTGCCACGAATGCTGGAAAATATGGCGCCTTGTCCGTGCCAAACGGCGTGGTGTCCGTGACTTGGTCGGCGTCGGATCACGGTTTTCAGCTTGAATGGTTAGAAAGCGGCGGTCCCGCTGTCAGTCCGCCTGAGAAGACGGGATTTGGTCTTTCGCTGGTGAAGGGCGAAATTGAGTATCGGCTTGGCGGAAATTTTGAAACATCTTTCGGTTCCGATGGTTTGAGCTTGCGGATTGAGTTTCCGTTTGATCATCGGGAGAGCGAAACGTGACTGCATCTCGTATCCTTATCGTCGAAGATGAATGGCTGGTCGCGGAGGAGCACCGCGCAATTCTGGAAGAGGCCGGCTTCGCCATCGCCGGGCCAGTGCCGTCCGTTGCTCGCGCGAAAAAGCTGATCGAGAGTGAAGTCATATCTGCCGCGGTCCTGGACATTGGTCTCGGCGGCGAGACCAGCGCTGCCCTTGTCCCTCTTCTAGCGCAACGCGGAATTCCGTTTGTTTTCGTCAGTGGGTACACGGCATCCGACATCCCGCAAGATTTGCGTCATCACAAGATGCTGTCAAAACCCGTGTGGGCTGCTGCGCTGGTCGAGGCCGTGCGAAATATGCTCGGTGTTCAACCGACAGCTTTGGCAAGACACCAGGACAGCGGAACGGTGCCAACCCAACGAGAAGCCCGGTAACTGCACAAAGACACTGGTTTTTCATCAGATATGCGACGACATTCGGGTCCAGGCCCGAGACGACGTCGCCGGCAAGTGCCTGCGATCCGGCCGGCACGATTGGCATGCTCCCGGTCTGGCGTATTCCAGAGCTGGGCGAAACTTCGCGACCGCGCGACGATTGGTCAGGCGATGAGCCTAGCAAACAACGGGCAGTTCGCCCTCGGTTTGCTTCGCGTCGAATAGGACGCCAAGGCCGTAAGTGACGGCGCCAGCGGCAATCATCTCTGCCAACGCTGCGTTTGACACCGGGCAATGCGGCATGACCGCCTTGATCGCGAGTTCGGCATTCGCGATCGACACGAAATCGTGCCGTCGCTTACGGGTCTCCAGATATTGTTCGATCAACATCTGCAGTCGCCTTCTTTCTATTTCATCGCCAGCCATTGGTTCCTCCTGTAGACAGTCTGAAAGCCCACCACGCCTAAGGAGCGGTGGCCTTGGCGGCCCTTTTTGAGGACCGTGGACTCGAGTGAGGCGGGCAGCGTTGCTGACCAGGATGTCGAGACCGCCGAGGGGCGTTGCTGCTTCATCGACCAGCTTTCTGCAAAAGGCCTCATTGCGGATATCGCCGGCAAGCCTTTTGACCTGCCGCTTTTATTAGGTCCACCAGTTCGTCGGCGTCTTCCTGTTCTTCGGGGAGGTAGCCGAAAGCAACGTCCGCACGCTCGCGCGCGAATGCAATCGCCGCCGCACGACCAATACCGGAATCGCCGCCGGTTATCAGCGCTTTGCGGCCGGCAAGCCTGCCTGATCCTTTGTAGGTTGTTTCGCCGTGATCCGGGCGCGGCACCATCTTGCTGGCCAAACCCGGCCACTTCTGTTCCTGTGGCTTGAAAGGCGGCTGGTGATATTGCGTCACCGGATTCTGTTTTAGCATCGGGCTCGCAGGGCCTGCTTTAGCAGGCACTGTTCCCGTATCGGCTGACGCCGTGGAAGCATAAGCCGCGAGAATTCCTCCCGCCATGCTTCCGACGACAAGTCTACGCGCTGCGTCTGGTACATTGTCATGCTGGTCATGGTTCATCATGGGCTCGCTTTGACGGCAGGTGACCATTACGGAAGTGGTACCTAACCGGCCGTCGACGCGAATGTTCCCTTGTGATTGCAGTGAGTGTCGGTCGCCTTGCCCGTCTTAGCTGTGAGGCCGCGTCACGACTTTGATACAGCCATCCTGCTTGTCGCGGAACGTCTTGTAGAGATCCGGCCCTGCTTTCAGATCGGCCCGGGGGTAATCACAAGGAGGGATCGATTGCGCCGTTCTGGACCATGGCCAATAAAGGTTCCAGGTAGCGTTGCGTATGCGTCTGGCCCATCGGGAAAGCCGGTCCCTTATTAATCGCCGCCAAACGGGATGTGATCGACCAGACCAACATAGACGCCGGGAACCGAGATGGTGCCGCCCCTGCGGCAGCGATAGATTGCCTCGCGCAGCACATGCGGCCTTGGGAATGCCAGCCCTTTTGATGACGCGAATATTGGCTCAGTCGCTGGACGCCGACCCCGGCTCGGCCATCCTACGGTGCTGTTCGGCCAAGGTGCCTGCCGGCGTGACATGCGCGGCGGCGACCTGCAGCTTGTTTTTCCAACCGCTGACGACCTGTTCATCACCGGCCATCATCGCCTCGTAACCCGTTTTGGCGACATCGGCCGGATTGTCCTTTTCATCGGTGCCGATCTTGGTATCCATCATTTCAGCGCGCTCGAAGAATCGCGTCTGCGTAGGGCCAGGTATCAGCACGGTGACCGTCACCCCGCTATCTTTCAGCTCATGGCGGAGCGCGATCGAGAAGGAATCGATGAACGCCTTCGTGCCGTTGTAGACGGCCTGGAATGTGCCGGGCATGAAGCCGGCGATCGACCCGGTGAACAGGATGCGTCCGCGACCTCGCCGGGCCATCTTGGCGCCGAGTTCATGCGCCAGATAGACCGTTCCGGTGACATTGGTGTCGATGATCCGGCGGACTTTTCGCCAGTCCTGGTCGACGAAGCCGTTGCCGAGCCCGCGTCCCGCATTGAGAAACAACAGGTCGATATCGCGATCGCCGATCTGGGAGATCAACCGATCGGCGCCCTCGACGGTCGCCAGATCGGCCTCAATGGCTTCGACCGTTACATTGTGGGTCTCAAGTGCCTCTGCCGCCTGCCGGATAGCCGGCTCGTCGGCGGCGATGATCAGGTCGTAACCGTCTTTAGCGCACAGCTTTGCGAGTTCCCTTCCGATGCCACTCGAGGCGCCGGTCACCACAGCGAGTTTGGCGTCCGTCATCATATCCTCCATCTTCGTGCCATCGGAACCACGAGCGGGCACAATTGTTCCGTGGCGTTTGCGCTGGATTGATCGTGCGCTGTCATGACGGTCAGGCGACGGTCGTCGTCGCGGTCGTCGCGCGCATTCATAGAGAGCCGTTGCGACAAAAACCGTTCTACGCCATGAGAACTCGCGATGGCCTACCTTCAAAAAAAGGCCCCCCGAACGCATGGATTGAGTACTCAGAACGGATCAGTTGAAGTTGGAACAAGTGGCCCAGTTGGAAGTTCGAACCGTGCAGCGTTGTTGCCCTCCCATGTTGATGCTGCGCGATCGGGTCATCCCCTCAGCCCGATCTGCCCGCGCTTCTCCGCGCCAAAGAGAAGCGCGGGCCCCCGCACTTTCACGGCTGTCCGGGATGGAGCGTTTTGTTACGTGGGACTAGCCGACCTCACAGGCTCGTCGTCGGTTTCGTTTGACGAGCTCTCCGAGCGCTCTAGATCATTGATGCCGGACGCAGTTGGTTCGGGCCGGGGAGGAAATCCGCGTGGCGCATCCAACGCGCGCTGTACCCCATAACGACCGTCATTTTCCGGTTGGCTGCCTGTGCTTGCTTCTGATTCTAGCCGGGTTGGCCGGATGCTCGTCTTCCAATCAGGTGGCGCAGCAATCACGAACAGCGGCCTCCGCGGCACAGACCGTATCGATGGTGCTGGATGCCTGGGTGGAGGGAGCGGCACCGTCCGCCTATGCCACGGCCGCACTGCACTCGGTCGGAAAAACGCTGGCCGATGTCGAGGCGCAAACTCGATCGGCCGAGACCGCTGAACCAGCCGGGCGAGCAGGACTGACGGCAGCAGTCAACAGTTTGTCGGTGGCGGTGGCGCATGCCGAGGCGGGATTGCGGGTGAACAATCGCACCGAGGTGAAAAGCGCACAACAGGATCTTCGGGCGGCCATGCGCTCGCTCGCCGCCGCTTACACCAGCGCTTTCGGACCAAAGCCGTGAAGAAGCTTCTGGAAATATCGCTTGGCGTCGTCACCAGTGTCGGAGGTTTCCTCGAAGTCGGGTCGATGGCTACGGCGACGCAGGCCGGTGCCGCCTTCGGATTCCAGCTAATCTGGGCCATAGTTCTCGGCACCATATGCATCATCTTTTTGGTTGAAATGGCCGGTCGGTTCGCCGCGATGAGCCATCACACGATCTCAGAGGGCATTCGTGAAAGATTTGGGTTCAACGTCTTCCTATGGCCGTTGCTCGTCGTCTTTCTCGTCAATTTCATGGTGCTGTCCGCTGAGATCGGCGGTGTGGCCATCGCACTCGAACTTGCCACCGGCATAGGCTTCCAGTGGTGGGCACTGCCGGTGGCGTTGCTGGCATGGTTGCTGCTGTGGAAAGGCACGTTTGGCTTTATCGAGAAAGGCGTTTCGGTCCTCGGCCTCGTGACGCTGTGCTTCGTGGTTGGTGCGGTGATGTTAAAGCCCGACTGGACAGCGGTCGCTGGCAGCGCCGTGCCTTCGCTGCCGGCTCACGATGCCATCAATTACTGGTTCATGGCGGCCAGCATTCTCGGCGCGTCAATATCGCCTTATCTTTTCATGTTCTATTCCTCGGGAGCTATCGAGGACAAATGGGATGAAAGCCACCTTGGGGCCAATCGTGCCATCGCCGGGCTGGGCATGACCTTCGGTGGGACCATTTCGATCGGCGTGTTGATCGTCGCTGCTCTCGTTCTCGCGACGCGCGGCATCGACCAGGTGGACGACTATCACCAACTGCCGTTGATGCTGATCCCTATATTCGGCTTCTGGGGGTTCGTTCTATTCGTTGCCTCGCTCGCCATTGCCTGTTTCGGCGCCGCACTCGAAGTCGGGTTGCAACAGGCATATCTGGTGGCGCAGGGCTTTGGCTGGACCTGGGGCGAGGATCGCAAGCCGCGCGATGATCCGGGCTTCAGTGCCGTCTATACGGCATCATTGTTTTTGGCCGCCATTCCGATCATGCTTGGCCTCGACCCACTGAGGCTGACCATCTTTTCCATGGCGGTAACGGCGGCGAGCCTTCCGCTGACGGTAGTTCCATTTCTCTTCCTGCTGAATGACGAACGCTATGTCGGCGAACATCGCAACGGCATCATTTCGAATGCCGCCGTTGTCTTCATTATCGCGCTTGCCTTCGTGCTCGCCGTGGTGACGATTCCGCTGCAGATATTCGGAGGCACATGATGGAATTGATGCGTGATCTCCTGGACAAGCAGGTGTTCGACCGCCGGCGGGTCAAGATCGGCAAGGTCGACGGAGTGGTGGCCGAGTTGCGGCGGGGCAAACCACCAAGGATTGTCGCGATAGAACTCGGCTCCATCACTTTGGCGCGCCGCCTTGGCGCGCGGCCCGGGGAATGGATGGCGCAACTGGCGACGAGGGTGGGTGGCAAACGCCACGCCGAGCCACACAGGATTGCGTGGAAAAAGGTGCAGGACAACGGGCTCGACATCGAATGTGACATCGAGGTGGGCGAGACGTCGATTTTCGCCTGGCAGGACTGGTTGCGCGATCATGTCATCGGGCGCATCCCAGGAGCGTGATGATGAGGACAGTCAACCTCGAACATCTTGCCGGGCGACGCGTGCTCTCGCAGCGTGGAAAGAGCATCGGTCACATCGAAGAGATTCTCGCCGAACAGCGTGGCGACGAGCTCGTCGTTACTGAATTCCACGTTGGCATCTACGCCGCGTTCGAGCGTCTGTCGGCCTCGACCATCGGCATCGCGATGCTCGACCTGTTTCGGCTGCGCCGCCGCGACGGCCTGTACCGCATTCCCTGGGATAAACTCGATATCTCCGATCCGGCGCGACCGCGGCTACTATGCCCGATGACCGAGCTTCCTGGATGGAAAGGGCAAAAGGACCTTCGGGAGTAGATGGCTACGGCTGGGAGGGCTAAGGCGCCGGCGTTTTGCCGGCGAACAGCCGTTCGTGCAGATGGCGCCTCCGCAAAGATTACTGCAGGTTCTTGCGAAGGAAGATGCGGGCGTGTCCTGGAATAACGAATTCGACCTTGCCGAATTCCTCAAACCCATGATGCCGGTAAAATTGAGGCGCCTGGAAACTGCTCGTCTCGACGACGGCTCTCTTGCATCCACGCCTAACGGCTTCCTCCTCGATCGCCATAAGAAGCTGTGATCCATAGGATCGGCCACGCAATTTTTCAGGCAAGAAGAACATGTCGAGAAACAGGAGCCCCAGTTCCGTTCTGCCCCAAATTCCACCCCAGATCTTTCCGGAGGGGTCGGTAAGCTCCGCGCCGATCACTGCCCGGTCATCGATTCCGGTTTGTTCGATGTTGTGTCGATAGAGCGCAGCGGCCGCCTGCGTTCGTGCATCCCCGTTGTGAGCCAGAGCGATTGTAAATCCTTCGGATCGAGCCGGCATGCGTTCTGCTCCTGCGTCGGAATGGTCTTGAGATTCAACCGTCAGATTAACATCAAGGCGGCCGGTTCGCTCGCAGCTCTGATCGCCGCTTCTGTTGTAACCCGTCTTGCCCACATTCCGCATCGCGATCCGCGTCGGATGCATGCAGCCGCGCCCAACATATCGCTTTGGTGTTGAACAAAGCCCATCCTGCCTTGTCAGGTCTCATCACAATTCGTGCGCCGGCAAGAGTATCCACCTCGACGAAGGCTGCTGCGGATCACAATCCATTACGCCGGGAACAATGAGAAAAACCTGTCGTTGGGAAAGCGATCGCAATTCGGCGATTCAAACACGGAGACTCCAATGTTGAAGAAAATTCTAGCCGCGTCGGTGCTAACTATTGCCTTGGCCGGTTCCGCCCTGGCGCAGACAAATGGAACGGGTGCTGGCGGCACGGCTGGCACGGGTAATGGAACTGGTACTGGAACTGTTGGCAGCGGCGGCGCCGCTGGCAATGGCACTGGAAGCGGGAATGCGGCCGTGCCAACCGATCCGAATTCCACAAACTCGACTACAAAATCGAACGGCATGACCGACCGTTGCAAGGACGCCGCAGGCAATGACATCGATAACAACACTGCAAGTGGCGCAACGACCTCGACCGTGCAAAATTGCAACAAGTAGCCGATGGACCTAGCGGCTTCGGCCGCCCGGAGGCCCGCCATCAAGACAATGGCGGGCCTCCGAGTACGTGCCTCGCATGGCTGGATACATAGGAGCACATGTGCCCAAAGAGACCCGGCGGGCCAAACTCGATCGCTTAGCAGCCTCGATTCCGAAGCACGAATTCGAATTCCTAATGAAGATTGCAAAGCTAAGCCGTCATGACCTACTTGGCCTGATCGCTAAACACGATGGCGGCAGGGACAAGGTCTATAGGGACCTTGCGGCCCACTTGGCAGCAACTGAGGCCGCCCCGGAGCCCGTACATGAGGCGGCAGCTGACGACGGCCAAACAGCTGGAGCATCTCCAGCCACGAACTCGCCCGCCGGCAAGTGGCGGCGAAGATCATTTCGGTGCCAGCCCTGACGCTCCACGGAAGCGACGACCGTGTCGTCCTTCCAAAGTCTTCGAATGGGTTGGACGTGCATTTTACCGCGCCTTACTGACGAGTACTGCTGGATACGGCAGGCGGTAGGCGCTTTAAGGCCGGCTGCCATTCAGCTTCATCGGACATGCCGGAACCTGAAGCGCCGCCGCGCATTTCGTCTCCAGGCATGACCGATCTTGCGGTAATCGCCAGGGAGAAATTCAGATGCAAACTTCAGGCGCAACTTCACAGCAAAACCTTGGCCGATTGGCCATAGAACCGTTTTCCGGCACGGTGACGGTGCGGTTTTCCGACGCCATCGTCGCAGCTACGGAGCGGGCGAAGGTCCTGCGTGAAGACGGGCACGAGCCCGTTTTCTATATCCCCTTCGAGGACATCTATTTCGATCTTTTCGAAAAGACCGACACCACCACCCGGTGCCCGCTCAAAGGCACCGCAAGCTACTGGCGTGTCCACGCCGTCGGCAGTTCTTCCGATGATTTCATGTGGGCCTACGAAACGCCCGATGCGGCTGCTCTGGCTATTGCAGGTCACGGCGCTTTCGATCCGGAAAAGGCCCGTATCGATGTCGATCCTGCCGAGGACAAGCGACACACGCCACATATCGTCGAATAGGTTTCATCAGGCAGAGACAATCACGGTAACGACAGGCGCGATGAGCATTTTCTACCAGGCGGCAAAGATTGCGGAGGAGGTTCACGCGTCGCAGCGTGATAAGACCGGGCGGCCCTACATCGAGCATTGCCGCCGTATCGTCGACGCCGTCGAGACAATCGATCAGAAGACTGTTGCCTACCTTCATGACGTTCTGGAGAAAGGCGAAGGCTGGACCCGCGCCAAGCTCGAAGAAGCAGGCTTCGGACCGACAATTGCCGCGGCGGTCGATGCCATGTCGCGCAGGCCGGATGAGGAGTATTTCGCCTTTGTCCGGCGGGCTGCGTCGAACCCAGTGGCGCTCCCCGTAAAACGCGCCGATCTGGAGGACAACATCTGGCAGTCGAGGCAGGTCGGAGCGTCGGCGGCCAAATATGAAGAGGGCCTTCGCATACTTGACCAAGAGTTCTCCCGACAATAGTGCGCGCCCGACGCTGGCATTGCATCTGCCGAGGCAGCCATCGCCTGCGAGAGCTTGCGGCGCACAGCACGTTTCGGCTCTCCTGGCCGTCAGTTTTTCCGCGCCGGCGTGCGCCTGAGGGTCCTCGCTGGACCATGGAACGTGTGATCGGGTCAAAGCTCCTCCGGAGATGGACCGCAGCGTCTCCAAAAGGAGTAACGGCCGGCTCGGAATCAGGAACTCCTCCAGCACCGGTGCGTTGACCAGCAAGCCGGGACGAGTTCCCGGCCTCCGCGGGTGGCGGGCAAGCCGCCGCCGAACCCGAACTTCTGCACAATGAAAGGTAAGGCCATGGGCTTCTTTTCGAAGGACATCAAGACACTCGACGATCTCTTCGTGCACACGCTGCGCGACATCTATTACGCCGAAAAGCAGATCGAGAAAGCGCTGCCGAAGATGATCGGCAAGGCAACCGATCCGCAATTGAAGGCCGGATTCGAAAAACACCTCGAGCAGACCAAAGGCCATATCGAGCGCGTCGAACAGGTGTTCGAATTGCATGGCGTCAAGGCCAAGGAGGTCAACTGCCCGGCGATAGACGGCATTCTGGAGGAAGCCGACGATGTGAGCGGCGACGTCGACGACAAGGAGGTTCTAGACGCGGCGCTGATAGCGTCGGCGCAGGCGGTCGAACACTATGAGATGACCAGATATGGCACGCTCATCGCCTGGGCCAAGCAGCTTGGCCGCAGTGACTGCGCCAACGTATTGGCCAAGAACCTGAAGGAAGAGCAGGCGACCGATCGCAAGCTCACCGAAATGGCGGAAAGCAAGATCAACATGCAGGCTGCCGAGTAGGCCGTCCCAGGTCATGATGAGATTGGTTGAAATCTCATCATGACCTAACCCTGTTGGAGCATGATTTTTTCCAAAGCCGGCACCAGTGCTGCGTTGAGTCGATCTCCATCGTTGTCCACGGAACTTTCATGACGGGCGAATCTGCCATCTCTCGCGATCTGCCGACGAGTGTAAAATCGTCTTTCGGCGTGGCGTTGAGCACGGCGCCGATGGAAGCAAAGGCTGCCGACACGTTGCCGGCCGATGCTGGCCGATGGCAATACGAACCCAAATGGGACGGGTTCCGCTGCCTGGCCTTTAAATCCGGCGCGGCCGTGGAGTTGCGTGCAAAATCCGGCAAGCCGTTAGGGCGGTATTTCCCGGAAGTCGTCGCGATGTTGCATGAACTGAAAACAAAAGAGTTCGTGGTCGATGGTGAGATCGTCATCGAAATTGCAGGCTCTCTTTCTTTCGACGCCTTGCAGATGCGGCTGCATCCGGCGGAAAGCAGGATCCGGAAACTGTCGGTCGCGACGCCGGCAAAGCTGATCCTCTTTGACATGTTGGCGACCTCCGAGGGCGCCTTGATGCAGCAGCCGCTCTCGGTTCGGCGCGCTGCACTCGAACTGTTCGTAAAGTCGGCCGCGCGAAAGGATCTCGAACTGTCTCGGGCGACGCGTGATTTGGCGGCGGCAGGCAGATGGCTTGGCCAATCCGGACAAGGTTCGACCGACGGGGTCGTTGCCAAGCTTCTCGATGACGAATATCGACCCGGCGAGCGCGCCATGGTCAAAGTCAAGCGCCTGCGCACGGCCGATTGTGTCGTCGGAGGGTTCCGCTACCTGGCGAATTCGCGTGAAGTCGGCTCCCTGTTGCTTGGCCTGTACAATGACCAGGGGCAACTCGACCATGTCGGGTTCACTTCGACGATCGCCCGGGAGGACAGGGCCAAGCTTACGCGACAACTTGAAGCTTTGCGATCGGCTCCTGGCTTCACGGGAAAAGCGCCGGGCGGTCCCAGTCGGTGGAGCACGGAAAGAAGTGGACAATGGGAGCCATTGCGGCCCGAACTGGTGGCGGAGGTGCGGTTCGATCATGTCACCGGCGATCGTTTCCGTCATGGCACCAAATTTCTGCGATGGCGTCCTGACAAAAGCCCGAAGCAATGCACGTTCGAACAGATACTTGGAAAATGAGGCTTGGCGAGGCGTCGACAGGTCCACACCATCGAGACCAAATCCGTCAAGCATTCGGCGCAGCCAAATCCAGTCGCATTTCACTGGCGATCTTGAAC
The DNA here is from genome assembly GCF_040321555.1 of Mesorhizobium sp. M0317. Taxonomy (NCBI): domain Bacteria; kingdom Pseudomonadati; phylum Pseudomonadota; class Alphaproteobacteria; order Hyphomicrobiales; family Phyllobacteriaceae; genus Mesorhizobium; species Mesorhizobium sp. M0317. Next base: position 35,003 of record NZ_JAMYRV010000023.1, read on the forward strand.
CCGGCGGCGAGATAAACGCCTTTGCAGGAGGATGCCGGACCAAACTCGTTGTTCAGTCTGTCACCACGCCTCGCTTTGGCGGATCACGGTTCTCGTCCGGATTAGGAACTGGCACTTCGTCGGGAAGAAGATCCGGCTCAGGCTCGCGTATGTCCGGCGTCCACGTCGGCGCATCCACTGGCGGCTCTTCGGTTGGCTCTGGTTTGGGGGGCACATCTATTCTCCGGGTTTCGCTTGGGCGTGGGGTTCGGCCCGCCACAGGTCGCGCGTCGCCGCCTCTGGAGGCGAAAGGGTCTTTTCACACCCCATGTATTTTTACCGATGGCCAGCGGTCCTGGGGCTTGTCGGCGCCCGATCAGAGTCCTGCGTTCCGGCTCCTTTGAGCGCAATGTTGGCATCCGCTGCCTCTGGCTCTTTGAGGGCTGCCCTGTCGACGTTCTTGATCTCGGCCATAAGGCATCGTCCTTGGTGGCCAACGGGCAACCGCGAGAATTGTTCCGAGCGATTAAGGGCGGCTGGAGCTGCTGTGCGGACCTTCTGGCTGGGCAGTTATCAACTATGCTGTCTTGCGTTTCGGTGAGGCTCTCTTTGTGGATCTCGCCAGCCCTTCCTGTTTGAGGCTCTTCTTCAGCACCTCAGCGAGGTTGATGACATTCTCCTGTGGCCTTGGTGCGGGCTTCGGCAGCTTCTTGCCTTTGCGCTTTGCATCGATCATGGCGATCAGCGCGTCTTCATAGGTGTCTTCAAATTTCGAGGGATCGAAGGTCGTCACTTTTTTGTCAATAAGCATGCCGGCGATTTCGAGCAGATCGGGGTCGTATTTCTGCTTGGCCAATCCATCGAACACAGTGCTTTCCGAAACCATTTCGTTGTGGTTGCGAAGCTCGGTCATCACCATCCCCTTGCCATAGGGCTGAATCAGCACTTCGCGGCCGCGCTGGTAGAGCACCACGCAGGATCGAGCGGCCACGCCCTTGTTCTTCATGGCATCGCGGATCACTCCGTATGCTTCGATTGCGGCGCCGTCGGCCGGGATCAGATAGTAGGGCTTCTCGAGATAGCGCGTATCGATATCGTCAATCGATACGAATTCGCCGACTTCGAGCGTGTGCTTCGACGTCAGCTTCAACGCCTTTATGTCGTCAGGTTCGATCTGGAGAAATTCGTCCTTTTCGATCTCGAAACCCTTCACCTGATCCGCTGCATCCACCAGCTTTCCGGTCTCCTCGTCGGCGTAGACGCTCCTGACCGGCAGACCGTCCTTGCGGTTCAAAATCTTGAAATGGATCTTGGATGCTTCGCTGGTTGCGCCGACAATCTTCACGCCGCAAGTAACCGAACCAACCTTCAAGAAGCCCTTCCAAGCAGCACGTGGCGCGGCCATTTTGCGCTTATCCCGTTTCCAGCTAGGGCAACGCGTTTCCGTTCGAATTGTTCCTGCGGCGGGGGGCTCGGTGCACCGTGAATGTCCGGTGGGGAAGTCCTGTCGGTCTCGACAGCCGGGCCGGCGCCTGCATCCGCAGGAACCGAAAGCGCACCATGAACATTGTCAGACACAGGCAGGAGAGTGTCATGCAAGTCGTTCGGACCGAAGTGGTGAATGCCAGGGCGCCAGACGGGCAGTCGGTTCGCCGGGTGATATTTTGCGGCGAGGGCGGCGACTGCGTTACGGTGGACATGGCAAACGTCGGGATACAAGCTGAAGATGACGTGCTTGCCCGCGCAAAGGCAATCCTGGTCCAGACAGCGACCTTTGATCTCGCAGCCAATGAATATGACGCGAGCAGCAACGGCAATTTCGACCAGGTCGAGATAACCTCTGCAAGCGACGGCGCCGGCGACGTATATGTCTTTGAGTATCGCGATGGCGAAACCAGCCGACGCATACCGCCGTCGAGGATGGCGAGCCTTGAGGCGGCCCGGTCCGAAGCTATCCGCTGCGCAATCGATCTTCTCGCCGACCTGCAGCCTGGCACGGACGCTCTGTCCGGCTGGCTTGTGAGGGTATCCAACGAAAACGGTGAATTGCTTTACACTGTTGATGTGGCTGAGGCCGATGCAGCGCGGCAGGCAGGCCAGTAACCCAAACCCGACGGAATCCACCAGTGGCCGCCCAAGGATTGATTCACGGACCAATAGGCGACGATGGCCTGCATCTGTGCGTCGACATGCAGCGCCTGTTTGCGCCGGGTGGACCTTGGCCCGTGCCGTGGGCTGAAAAGGTGGTCCCGGCGATCGAAGAACTGGTCGCCAGACATGCCAGCCGTACCCTGTTCACGCGCTTCATTCCTGCCGCCCGCCCGGGCGAGGCGCCGGGAATGTGGGCAAACTACTATCGTCGGTGGGCGGACGTAACCCTTTCCAACATCGATCCGCGCCTGATCGAGCTGATGCCTCAACTTGCACGATTTGTACCGCCGGCGACGGTGGTCGACAAACATGTCTATTCGCCCTGGACCGAGGGGCGGCTCGACGCGCTGCTGAGTGGCTCCGGCGTGCGTGCGCTCGTGATCACCGGTGGCGAAACCGACGTTTGCGTTCTCGCGACCGTGCTTGGCGCCATCGATCGTGGCTTTCGCGTCATTCTCGTCACAGATGCCATCTGCAGCTCTGCCGACCAGACCCATGACGCACTGATGGAAGTCTACCATTCCCGCTTCAGTGAGCAGATTGAGGCGGCCAGCATGGCGGAGGTGTTGGAGTGTTGGCCACAACTCACTCGCTGACCTGGGGGGCTTCAAGTGAATGGGCCGACAATCGTCATTCTGGTCGGGTGGACTGTTTCAGTTGGCGGACGGCACTACAGTGAACCGGAAAACGTAATGAACGGCACGATTGCCTGATCTGGTCGCTCGCGTGAATCAGTGTCTGGAAGCGTACAAAGCCTTGCAGAGCTATCGACAGCGCGGCCAACCGTCATAGAATGAACAGGATACAGCGCCGAAGACTCGATGCCGGCATCTAGCAATCTTTGCGAGACATCCGGCGCCTCTGCCGTCGGCCTTCCGCAGGGAGGATGATGTGCTGAAAACCGAAGTCATTGAACCTTGAAACCTATAGCGCAGTCTACGCGGTGATCTCTGGCTATCGCGCTGAGGACATTATCTCGACGGCGTTTGCGGTCGATGAAATCCGCGCAAGGTTTCCTGAGTGTCGCTGCGACGACGAGGAATTGGTCGGGCTTATGGTCCATGCCATGTCCGGCAAGAAAATTGCCGTGAGCTTCGACCACCGGGTGGAACCGGTCAGGCGGCGTGCTGCGCTGCCGATCGCTTCGGAGAGCAAAGGACTGCGATAATTGGACCACCATAGGTCCGTTGCGATTTTGGAAGACGAGGCGTTTATCGCGCTCGAACTTGAAGACATGTTGCGCGACGCGGGGTTCGACATCGCTGGGGTCTTTTCGTCCTGCGCCGACGCGCTGGAATGGTTCAGGGGCAGTTCTCCCGACATTGTTGTCATGGATATCGGCCTGGCGGACGGGGATTGCGTACGAATAGCTACATTGCTTGACGCCCGAAAGAACCCCTTTGTCGTCCATTCGGCAAGCTACGCCAATTCGGGTTTTCACGATCCGATTTTCCTTCAAGGGACATGGGTCGCAAAGCCTGCCTCGCCTTCCGAGTTGCGCAACGCAATTGATGCCTCTCTGGCAATGGCAAACGGCGATGACGTGTCGTGGTCGGCTGAAGCCCGATAAATCGCAACCGCATCATGAAATCCGGCGTTCAAACCAAGGCGCAATCGTCGGCCTGGAATTCACGGCACGATGGAACAAAATTGAAAATGCCGCGTTTGGGGCCTTGCGGCGCGATCCACCATTGGCCGCGGGGGCAACTTTATCCGTATAAATCCATAGGGCTGGGAGTGGCGCTGTGACCGTGCAGGCATCCAAGAAGCAATTGGACCGTCGAAGCATCCTGAATTCTCTGAAAGCCTTCCGGCGCGGCGATTTCTCCGTCCGCATCGACAATGTTTATGAAGGCCTCGATTCCGAGATAGCTGAGACTTTCAATGAGATCGCTGACCTCAACGACCAAGTGACGCGCGAGTTCGAGCGCTTGAGCCGGGTCGTCGGCAAGGAAGGGCGGATAGGCGAGCGCGGCCGGGTTCGCAATGCCACCGGCAGTTGGGAATCCAGTGTCCGTTCAGTCAATGATCTCATAGAAGACATGGTTCAGCCAACGGCTGAGGTTGCGCGCGTTATCGGCGCCGTCGCCAAGGGCGACCTGTCGCAGACCATGATGGTCGAAATTGATGGCCGACCGCTGCGTGGCGAATTCCTGCGCATCGGCAAGATCGTCAACACCATGGTCGGCCAGTTGGCCTCCTTCGCCTCCGAGGTGACGCGCGTGGCGCGCGAGGTCGGTACGGAAGGCAAGCTCGGCGGCCAAGCCCGGGTCAAGGGCGTCGCCGGCACGTGGAAAGATCTGACCGACAACGTCAACGCGATGGCCACGAACCTGACCGGGCAAGTGCGCAACATCGCGGAGGTTACGACCGCGGTCGCGTCGGGCGACCTGTCGAAGAAGATCACAGTCGATGTCAAGGGCGAAATCCTAGAACTGAAGAACACCATCAACACGATGGTGGACCAGCTTAATTCCTTCGCTTCGGAAGTGACGCGCGTGGCGCGCGAGGTTGGCACCGAAGGCAAGCTTGGCGGCCAGGCGCGCGTTGAGGGTGTTGGTGGCACGTGGAAGGATCTGACCGACAATGTGAATTCCATGGCCGAGAACCTGACTGGCCAGGTGCGCAACATCGCCGAAGTGACGACCGCGGTGGCTTTGGGCGACCTGTCGAAGAAGATTACGGTCGACGTGAAGGGCGAGATTCTCGAGCTGAAATCCACGATAAACACGATGGTGGACCAGCTGAATTCATTCGCGGGCGAGGTCACGCGCGTGGCACGCGAGGTTGGCACCGAAGGCAAGCTTGGCGGCCAGGCGCAGGTGCGCGGCGTCGCCGGCACCTGGAAGGACCTCACCGACAACGTCAACTCGATGGCCGAGAACCTGACCGGTCAGGTGCGCAATATCGCCGAGGTGACCACGGCGGTCGCGTCGGGCGATCTGTCGAAGAAGATCACGGTCGCCGTGCAAGGCGAAATCCTGGAACTCAAGGACACCATCAACACGATGGTCGACCAACTGAACTCCTTTGCCTCGGAAGTGACGCGCGTGGCACGCGAGGTCGGCACCGAAGGCAAGCTGGGCGGCCAGGCAGAGGTGAGGGGCGTCGGCGGCACATGGAAGGATTTGACCGACAACGTCAATCTCATGGCCGCCAACCTGACTGGCCAGGTTCGAAACATCGCAGAAGTCACCACCGCCGTGGCGCGCGGCGACCTGTCGAAGAAGATCACCGTCGACGTCAAAGGCGAGATCCTGGAGCTCAAGGACACCGTCAACACGATGGTCGACCAACTGAACTCCTTCGCCTCTGAGGTCACGCGTGTGGCCCGCGAAGTGGGATCGGAAGGCAAGCTTGGTGGCCAGGCGCATGTCGAAGGCGTCGGTGGCACCTGGAAGGATCTGACCGACAACGTCAACGCCATGGCCGGCAATTTGACGGTGCAGTTGCGTGACGTGTCGAAGGTGGCAACGGCCATTGCGACCGGCGACTTGACCCAGAAGATCACCGTCGACGCGCTGGGCGAGATCTTGCAGATCAAGGACGTCATCAACACGATGGTCGACCAGCTCAATTCCTTCGCTTCGGAAGTGACACGTGTGGCGCGCGAGGTCGGCTCCGATGGCAAGCTCGGCGGCCAGGCCCAGGTGCGCGGCATCGGCGGCACGTGGAAGGATCTGACCGAAAACGTCAACGCCATGGCGGCCAACCTGACCGGCCAGGTGCGCAACATCGCCGAGGTAACCACCGCCGTGGCGCTCGGGGACCTTTCGAAGAAGATCACCGTCGATGTCCGCGGCGAGATCCTGGAGCTGAAGGACACCATCAACACAATGGTGGACCAGCTTAATTCCTTCGCTTCGGAAGTCACGCGCGTGGCACGCGAGGTCGGCACGGAAGGCAAGTTGGGAGGCCAGGCGCAGGTGCGCGGCGTTGCCGGCACGTGGAAGGATCTCACAGACAATGTGAACTCGATGGCCGAGAATCTGACCGGCCAGGTGCGCAACATCGCCGAAGTCACGACCGCCGTGGCGCGCGGCGACCTGTCGAAGAAGATCACCGTCGATGTGAAGGGCGAAATCCTGGAGCTCAAGTCGACCATCAACACCATGGTGGACCAGTTGAACTCCTTCGCCGGCGAGGTCACCCGAGTCGCGCGTGAGGTTGGCACCGAGGGCAAGCTTGGTGGCCAGGCGCGCGTCGAAGGTGTTGCCGGTACCTGGAAGGACCTGACCGACAACGTCAACCTGATGGCGACGAACTTGACCAATCAGGTGCGCGGCATCGCCGATGTCGTGACGGCGGTCGCGCAAGGCAATCTCAGGCGCAAACTGACGGTCGACGCGAAGGGAGAGATCGCCCTGCTGGCCGACACCATCAACGGCATGATCGAGACGCTTGCCACCTTTGCCGACCAGGTGACCAACGTCGCCCGTGAGGTGGGCATCGAGGGTAAGCTCGGTGGTCAGGCGCGTGTGCCAGGTGCCGCCGGCCTCTGGCGCGACCTCACCGACAATGTCAATCAACTCGCTGCCAATCTGACCACCCAGGTGCGTGCCATCGCCGAGGTTTCGACGGCGGTGACCAAGGGCGATCTTACCCGTTCGATCAGCGTGGAAGCCTCCGGCGAGGTCGCCGCGCTAAAAGACAACATCAACGAAATGATCCGCAATCTGAAGGATCAGACGCTGAAGAATGCCGAGCAGGACTGGTTGAAGACCAATCTCGCCCGGTTTTCGCGCATGCTGCAAGGCGAGCGCGACCTTGCCACCGTCTCGCGGCTCATCATGTCCGAACTCGCTCCTCTGGTGAACGCCCAGTATGGGGTGTTCTACGTCACCAATCGCGACGAGGAGGAATCCTATCTTGAGCTGGCGGCTTCCTATGGCGCCGAGAGCAAGGCTGCCATCAAGCAGCGGCTTGATCTGCGAGAGGGCCTGGTTGGGCAAAGTGCCGCCGACAAGCGCGCCATCATGCTGGACAATGTGCCGCCAGAATTCCTTCGGGTCACATCTGGTCTTGGCAGCGCCTCGCCAGCCAATGTCATCATCCTGCCTGCCCTGTTCGAGGATGAAGTCAAAGCCGTCATCGAGCTCGCCTCGTTCGGCGAGTTTCGTGACACACACCAGTCGTTCCTCAACCAGCTCATGGAATCCGTCGGCATCGTTCTCAACACCATCGCTGCGACGATGCGCACGGAGGGCCTGCTCAAGCAGTCGCAACTGCTGACGTCGGAATTGCAAGCGCGTCAAACCGAGCTGACAAAAAAGCAGGAAGAGCTGCATGCGACGAACGAGGAGCTGCAGGAAAAGGCGCAGCTGCTCGAGAACGAAAAGAAGCAGGTCGAAAACAAGAATCTCGAAATCGAGATGGCGCGACGCGCGCTGGAGGAGAAAGCCGAGCAACTGGCGCTCACGTCGAAATACAAGTCCGAATTCCTGGCCAATATGAGCCACGAACTGCGCACGCCGCTGAATTCGCTGCTCATTTTGTCAAACCTGCTGGCGACCAACCAGCACGGCAACCTCAACGAAAAACAGGTAGAGTTCGCCCGGACCATCAATTCGGCAGGAACCGATCTTCTCAGCCTCATCAACGATATCCTCGATCTGTCGAAGATCGAGTCCGGCACTGTTTCCATCGACATCAACGATATGCCGGTGACGCATCTTCGCCAGCACATGGAACGAACCTTTCGTCAGCTGGCGGCCGACAAGGGACTTGGCTTCACCATCAAGGTCGATCCGGCGCTTCCCGACACGGTCCGCACAGATGAGAAACGCTTGCAGCAGATTGTCCTCAACCTGCTTTCCAACGCATTCAAATTCACCTCGGAAGGCGAGGTCAGCCTGAACTTCCGGGTTGAAAAGGCCGGCCGCCGCAATGGCGCGACGCAGCCGGTGAAGGCTCTCGCGATCGCCGTCACCGACACCGGCATTGGCATTCCAGAAGACAAACAGAAGCTGATTTTCGAGGCCTTCCAGCAGGCCGATGGCACCACCAGCCGCAAGTATGGCGGCACCGGCCTTGGGCTCTCGATCAGCCGCGAGATCGCTCGCTTGCTTGGCGGCGAATTGCGGGTCGAAAGCACGCCGGGCAAGGGGTCGACATTTACCCTCATCATCCCGTTCGACGGCCCCCGCGTGACGACAGTACAGTCGACCTTGGCTCCGGCGGCGGAGGCGGTTGCTGCGACAGCTCTGCTCAGCAGTCCGCCCTCGGCAGAGCTGATCGACGACCGCGATTCAATCCTACCCACCGATCGGATCGTGTTGATCGTCGAAGACGATCCGACCTTTGGCGGGTTGCTGCTTGGCCTCGCCCGGTCGGCCGGGCTGAAAGGCGTTCTGTCGACTGCAGGTTCCGGCACGCTGGCATTGGCCCGCAAGCTCGTTCCCGACGCAATCACACTTGATCTCGGACTTTCGGATATCGATGGCTGGGTGCTTTTCGATCTGCTGCGGCATGACCAGAAGACGAGGGGAATTCCCATCCATGTCATCTCGGGTGCCGAAGACATCGACAGTCTCGCACGCAAGGGGGCGTCCAGCATTTCCACCAAGCCCGTTTCCTCGGACGAGCTGATGAAGGTGTTTCAGGATATCCACTCGAAGAAGCTCCGCGTTCAGCGCCGCGTTCTGGTCGTGGACCCTGACCCGGAGCGGCGTCTGGCGCTGGTCGAGGCAATCCGCGACGGCGTAACGTCGGTCACCGCGATCGGTCGTGTTGCGGCCAATGCAGAAGACGTTGGCCTCGCCTCCTATGATGCCGTCGTGCTCGGCTTCGGACGCTCCGCCAAGGACAACGCAAAGGCGCTGGACGAGATCACCGGCCAATTCGGCGAAGCCTTGCCGCAGCTGCTGTTCTTTACGCCTCACCCGGACGCGCTTGAACAGGTGCTGGCATTGAACCCGGCCTTGGCGGAAGCACCGCGGGCGGAGAACTTCGCTCAATTGGCGCTGCACATTTCGGCAACGCTGCCGGGAGAAGGTCGCCAAGAGGCCTGGGCAGGAACTGAACACAACGGCAAGTCCGATCTCGCCGGGGCGAAAGTTCTCATCGTCGACGACGACATTCGCAACATCTATTCGCTCACCAGTGTTCTGGAGACCTATGACATACAGGTTCTGCATGCCGAGCGGGGCCGTGATGGCATCGCGCTGCTTGAACAGGCGCCCGATGTCGACGTGGCATTGATCGATATCATGATGCCGGAGATGGACGGCTACGAGACGATGCGGCGGATTCGCGGCACACCGGCGATTGCTCATATCCCGCTGATTTCCGTCACCGCAAAGGCGATGAAGGGGGATCGGCAAAAATGTCTGGATGCCGGGGCTTCCGACTACATCGCCAAACCCGTCGACCTGGATCTCCTGCTGGCGCTGCTTCGTGTCTGGATCGGGCGTGCCCGATCCCGTGTCGAGAGCCCGGAAAAAATTCTCCTGGCAGCGAACTGACGGCCCTTCGATGCAAAAGCTGGCAAGAAACAGGGTAAGGAAACTTGAGGTGGCAGCTCTTGCCGAAGGGCCGGCAAGAGCCCGCATCCTGGCGGTGGACGACGATGAGCGCAATCTGCTGGCGATCAGCGAAGTGCTCGCGACTATCGGAGAGGTCATCTGCGCCCAATCGGGCGAAGAGGCTCTGCGTTTTCTGCTGAAAGAGGAGTTCGCCGTCATTCTCCTGGATGTCCTCATGCCAGGGTTGGACGGGTATGAAACGGCCGCACTTATCCGCCAGCGCGAGCAATCCAAGCGCACCCCAATCATCTTCTTGACCGCCATCAACAAGGAGGATGCGCATATGCTGCGCGGCTACGACGCCGGCGCAGTCGACTATGTGTTCAAGCCATTCGATCCGATCATGCTGCGTTCGAAAGTCGCGGTTTTCGTCGAACTCCACGAGAAGACGCTCGAGATCCAGCGCAAGGCGGAGGTCGAGCAGGGACTATTGGCGCAGGCGTTGCAGGCGCACAAGGACAAGCTTCAGGCCGAACGCGCGCTGCGCAGCGCCGAGCAACGGCAGGACGCCATCCTGAATTCGTTGCCGGTCTGCTTTCATGCTCGGGCAGCCGAGCCGCCCTTTGCGGCGCGCTTTGTTACGGAGGGCGTCGAGCGCTTGACCGGCTTTGCGCCTGAATACCTGACATCGGATCCGGAGTTCGGTCTCAGCCGCGTTCATCCCGACGACCTGCCGCGATTGAAGCAAGCGCTGCTGGCGGCAAAAACCACCGGCTCCTATACGTGCGAGTTCCGCTGGCAATGCGCCAATGGCGAGTATCGCATCTTTCTCGACCAGGGCGTGATGTCGGACGGCTCAGATGGGCGTGAACCGGAAATCATCGGCACATTGCTTGACATCACCGAGCGGCGCGGTCTTGAGGATCAGCTGCTTCAATCCCAGCGCATCGACGCTATCGGCAAGCTAACCGGCGGCCTGGCGCATGATTTCAACAACCTGCTCGCCGCAATTCTCAGTGGGTTAGGGCTGCTTGAACGCCGAGCTGCGTTGGATGATCAGGCGCAACAGGTACTCGACCTGACGCGGCGTTCTGCAAAACAAGGCGCTGACCTTGTCGCGCGAATGCTGGCATTCTCTCGGCGCCAGACCCTGAAGCCGGAAGCGGTGCGCCTTGCTGCGCTGGGCGACACGATGAATGGATTGGTGGCGCCTGTGCTGGGGGGGTTGATCCGTTTCGACTGGCAGATCGATGACACGATCTGGCCGGTGCATGTCGATGCAGGCCAACTTGAATTGGCCTTGATGAATCTGGTTTTCAACGCGCGTGACGCCATGCCCTCTGGCGGGACAATAACCGTGCATGCGCAGAATCGATCGATCGGGACGCCAACAGAGGATATTCCGCCGGGCGACTATGTCCTGATCGCCGTCAAGGACACCGGATCCGGCATACCCCCCGATCTTGTCGCCAAGGTCGTCGAACCGTTCTTCACCACCAAGCCGGTGGGTAAGGGAACGGGCCTCGGCCTCAGCACGGTCTACGGCTTCATGAAGCAGTCAGGTGGGACACTTCGCATAGAAAGCGTCGTCAACCGCGGAACTACCATGCAACTCTGGCTGCCACGTTCGACCGAACAGCCGGTCGATCCTGTGGTGGAACCCGGCATTGAACGAGCGTTCGCCGATGCCGGAATGGAGCACCCATCAATCCTCCTGATCGACGACAGCCATGTTTTGCGGCAATTGACCGCCGAGTCCCTTCGCCAGCGTGGTTTCGAGGTGACCTGCGCGGGAGGAGGGGCGGAGGCGCTGGCCATGATGGAGCGCACTCCCGACGAGTTCGACGTCATTATCACCGATTTCGCCATGCCACTCGTATCCGGCGTCGACGTGATCCGCTTCGCGCGCAATTTGCGCTCGGACTGGCCAGCGGTCATGATCACGGGCTATGCCGATGCCCGGGAGATTGCCGATCGGCCAGCCGACGTGCCCTTGCTCGGCAAGCCCTTCCGGGACGAGGATCTGTTCGAAGCGATTTTCCTCGCGATAGAGAATGCGGCCCCCCAAAGGATCAAAACCGGCTAGCGCTTAGGGGTTGTCAACGGTCTGGCCACGGCGACAAGGGCCGCATTCCTGATCGGCAATCTAGGTCATTCGCAACAGGCGGCGCTACCAGCGCTCCTCGGTGTCGCGGTCCGGTAGGTCTATTCCGCAGCACACCCAACCAAGGCGCTGCGCTGAACCGTAGTTGTACCGAGGCATCAGGTGAGCCGGATCATCGAAGGTACCGACGTGCAGCGCGATCTCGGTTGGCGACGCGTCGTAGCAAAGGCTGAGCGGCGACCCGCATTCTGGGCAGAAGCCTCTTTGCGCGATCGGCGAAGACCTTCGATATGTTGGCGTTCCGGAATTCCAGGTCAGGCTTTGGCAGGGCATCCAGGCAAGAACTGCAAACGCGCTGCCGGTCGCTCGTCTGCACATATCGCAGTGGCAGTAGTGAACCCTCGGTTCGATCCCGGCGCTGAATCGGATCCTGCCACAGAGACATCCGCCCTTGATGGCCAAGGAGCCGGGTAGGCGCTTGCCAACCTCACGCATTAAGATCGATCAAGGCGGCGCCGAACGCTCCGATCGCAGTCAAAGAGGCACTGCCGATGTTCTTGTCGGCGATGTTCTTGTCGGTTGCGAAGGCGGTCAGCGCGGCGAAGCCTTCGTCGCCGAGGTCGAGCACCACGACGAAAATTCTTTGCCCGCTGACCTGATTGACGAGCTTGGGTTTCATGGCGTTCCGAACCCTGTTGCGGGGCAGTTAATGGGCATGGTGCTCGGCATTCCGCTTGCGTGTTGCCGCTGCCTTCTTTGCCAATTCCGATCGGCTTGCGGCTGACCGTGAAGCCGATGCCTTGCCGCCGCTTTTCCCACCCTTGTGGGCCGCGGGGTGTCCGGTGTGTTTACCACGACCCGAGCCGCCTTCTTTCTTGCCGCCGCCATCGTCCTTGTTGACGGTCGCCCATGCCCGGCGCTCGGATTCCTTCTCGGAAACACCGCGCTTCTCATAGCCTGCGGCAATGTGGTCGGCTTTGCGTTCCTGTTTGTCGCTGTATTTCGATTTGTCGCCTCGTGGCATGGTCGTTCTCCTGGCTCAATGATGTTTGAACGGGATGCCGGCGGGAGAGTTCCAAGCGGAAATTCAGAAAACTGAAAACGCGGGCGAGGATTTCGACCAACGCGGAGCGCTATTGCTCCGGAGCCGTGGCGGGTGCCGTGTAGCGGCGGCGCACGGCACCGATCACGCGTTTCTTGAAGCGACCGAGCACGGCAAGCGTCTCCCTGGAGACGACGTCGTCGCGTGCCGTCTACTCGGTAGCCCAATGCAATGAAATACGTTCCGCGACCTCAGTAGCCACCGACCACCGGCAGGATCTCTCCCGTGATGTAACTCGAGCAATGCGACGAGGCGAGGAACACGTAAGCCGGGGCAAGTTCTTCCGGTTGCGCTGGCCGTTTCATCGGCGTATCCGCGCCGAATTTCGAGACGTCGTCGGCTTCCTTGTCCGAAGGGTTGAGCGGCGTCCACACCGGACCTGGCGCGACCGCGTTTACCCGGATGCCCTTGCCGATCAGATTGCCCGAAAGCGCTCGCGTGAAGGCATGAATGCCGCCCTTGGTCATCGAATAGTCAACCAGTTGCTTGGAACCGTCGATGCCGGTCACCGAACCGGTATTGATGATCGCGGAGCCCGGCTCCATGTGCGGCACGCTCTCCTGCGCCATATGAAAATAGCCGTAAAGATTGGTCTTCAGCGTCGTGTCGAAATGTTCCTCGGTCAGGTCGTTGAAGTCACTGGAATGGATTTGGAAAGCGGCGTTGTTGACCAGCACGTCGATCCTGCCGAATTTTTCGACCGTCAGCGCCACGGCGTTGCGGCAATGCTCGCGTTCACTGACATCGGCTTTTATCAGTATGCAACGCCGGCCTTCCTTTTCGACGGCGTTTTTGGTCGCTTCGGCGTCCCTGTCTTCACTCAAGTATACGATCGCAATGTCGGCGCCCTCGCGGGCGAACAAGACTGCCACCGAACGGCCGATGCCGGAATCACCACCCGTGATAAGCGCTACCTTGTCGTCGAGTTTTTTCGATCCGAGGTAGTAAGGCGCATCGTAGAGCGGAGCGGGCTCGATCGCCCATTCATGCCCCGGTTTGGGTTGATGCTGCTCGGGAAAAGGTGGCTCGGGATATTTGCGGGCGCCGGCTTGCATCGCTTGTTGCATTTTGCCATTGCTCTTCGTCTCGTCTTTGGCATCGATACCACGCTGGATATGGCGTTGCTTGGCGGCTTCGGCTGAAGTCTGCGACTTAGTCTGCATGGCTTTCTCCTGTGCTCGGAGAACGAACAACGCATGCCGGGCAAAAAAGTTTGCGCAAATATCTCGATCCCGAAAGGGCTCGCCATTGCGAACAGCCTGCGAGGGGCGTGGAGCATTGGTCGTCAATAAGATCGGAATTGCCATGCCGGTGGCGTTCAGACAAACACCACATTCATTACCCGCTCAAAGCACGCTCTTTTCAGAACCATAGGGTTTGGCAATGCGGACCATGCCTTTCGTCCGGAGGCGCTGGTATAAATAGAAAATCGTCATCAAGCCGATTGCTGTTCCAGCGCCAAGACACAGCGCGAGCAATAGGTCTGCACCGACACGAAACGCAAGCAGAGTAACGCCCGCCGCCGCGACGATGGCATTTATGAATGCGATCATAGTCGCTGCAGTGGTCAGGTACGCCAGGAGAGGCCCAGTACGAAGAGAAGGTTCGGCGTCATTTTCGGGCCAGCGACCGAATTCCTTGGAAAACTGGAAGGCAGCCTCGTCGCCCAAAGTTCGATAGTAGGCTCTGATCCGGGCAATGCCGATATGGGCCTGCATGTTCTCAGCGGCGATGTCGACCAACCTCAAGACGGTAAAGGCACCCAGTAAAAAGACCGATGGCAGCACAACCGCGACAAACGGCAGGAAGAACTCGGAGGACTGCGTAACAAAGCCCGTTGCCACCAGAGCGCTCGACAGAGCCATAATGTAGATGGTCGTCCGCGACGCCATTTCACTTATGGACGTGCTGATCGCTGTCTGCTGCACGAAATGCTCTGTCGTCAGGGCCGCGAGAAACGAAGCATCGGGTGTCGGCGTGTCAGCCATGGAGTATGCTCCTGTCGGGTCGACCTGAGTTTTTCTTCGATATAGCGCTTGCGAGGCTGGCCGCCACTGGATGCTCCCGACGTCTGACCCATGCCGGTTTTATTGTGCCATATCCAGCGAGCCCGCATCACCGATCAGAAAGGGCCGATCATGTGGTCAGCAGACGCTGGCCATATCGCAGGCGAAATGTCTGCCGCGGTCAATCTGTATGGCCTCCTGTTGGGGATCCGGGTCGAAGCGCATTCGCGGCGCGGTTGCAGTTGGGAGCGGTTCCGCGGCGGCGCTGATGCGAGTTCGCGCATTCGTGGCAGCGGCCTCGAAACGAATTCGGTCCCTAGGCCGGCAACTTCACCGGCAAGTTCAATGGTGCGGGCTTGCGGGCCGACTTTTCGGTGGCGAAGCCCATGACCACGGTCCACCAGACTCATAAATCAGCAGCCCGGATCCTGCCTACTGCGGTATCTCCAGGCCCTGCCGCAATCCTGTCGCGACGACTGAGACCCTGAATTTTCCGGCGAGTGCCCGGTCGAATATGGCGCCGACGATGATGTCGGCGTCGGCGTCGACCTCCTCGCGGATGCGGGTGGCGGCCTCATCGACTTCGAACAGCGTCATGTCCATGCCGCCCGAGATCGAGACCAGGACGCCCTTGGCGCCGATCATCGAGGCTTCGTCGAGAAGCGGGTTTGCTATCGCCGCTTCGGCGGCCTTCCTGGCGCGGTCCTCGCCCGTGGCTTCCCCGGTACCCATCATTGCGCGGCCCATGTCGCGCATCACCGACTTCACGTCGGCGAAGTCGAGATTGATCAGCCCCTCCTTGACGATGAGATCGGTTATGCAGCCGACGCCGGAATAAAGGACGCGATCAGCCATGGCGAAGGCGTCCGCGAAAGTCGTCTTTGCGTCGGCGATCCTGAAGAGGTTCTGGTTCGGAATAACGATCACGGTATCGGCGCATTCGCGAAGCTGCTCGATGCCCTCTTCGGCGGCTTGCATGCGGCGCTTCCCTTCGAAGGTGAACGGCTTGGTGACGACCGCCACAGTCAGGATGCCGGCTGCCCGTGCAGCGTTCGCTATGACGGGCGCGGCACCGGTTCCAGTTCCGCCTCCCATGCCGGCGGTCACGAAGCACATATGGGTTCCCGCAAGGTGGTCCCTGATCTCGTCGATCGATTCCTCGGCTGCCGCGCGGCCGACCGCCGGCAGGGACCCGGCGCCCAAGCCTTCCGTGACATGGGCGCCCAGCTGGATCAGCCGCGATGCTTTCGACATGGTCAGTGCCTGGGCATCGGTATTGGCGACGATGAACTCCGCACCCTGCAGATTTTCGGCAATCATGTTGTTGACCGCGTTGCCGCCGCCACCGCCGACACCGATAACGGTTATCTTCGGCCGCATTTCCGAGATGACGGGCCTTGCCGCGGTGCTCATCGTCTTGTCTCCTTGGAATTGATCGATAAAAAAGTTCCCGGAACGCGCCGCTTGAACACGCCAGGTGCAAGAATCAGGTTCTATCGCCTTGGCACAGGGAATCAGAGGGTGATCTTTGCGGCAAGACAAGATGTGGGACTTGTACCATATACGCCTGAATGAGCCGACCTTTTGAACGAGTCTCCAGTTCAATCTTCCGGAACCGGCTCGGATTCTGGCCAGCGAAAATCCACATCCGGGATCCAACCCCTTCAAGCTTCACGCGCCCGCCTCACGCGCCAGAACCTGAGAATGTGGCGGCCGATCGACCCCTGAGGCTTACCGGATCGGCATCTTGCCGCTAAACAACGGCTGACGGGTCCGCATCAGGGCGGCAATCCGGTCGGCAATCTTTCGTACTGGCGGGGAGTGGCGTTCCTCATGGTGGGTGACGATCCACTGGTCGGTTTCGAGTTCTGGGATAGGCTGAGCGACGCGAACCAGCCGCAGGTCGCTGTCGCCGACGAAACACGGAAACACTGAAAGGCCGGCGCCCGCGGCCACAAGTTCTCGCACCGAATGGGCGTTGTTCCCGCGCACGGCGATGCGGTCGCCGTGATGGGCTTGCAGCCAGCGCGCCGAGGCGACGTTCGCTCCTTCGCCGGTGACGCCGACGAACAAGCCGGCAGCGATGCCGTTAATCAGGTGGCGTCCGGAATAGATGGCATAGGCGACCTTGCCGCTCTGGCGGCCGGCCAGCCACTGTTCGGTTGGGCGCTCGCTGCGGATGCCGATATCGGCGGCGCGGCGACCGATGTCGACCCGATCGGTCGTGGTGACGAGTTCCACCCTGATGCCGTCATCGACCGTCCAGATTTCGCCGATATGGGCCGAAACGAAGGCCGAGGTCCAAGGCCCGGCCGAGACGCGGACAATGCGGTCGGGCAGGTTTCCCTCGCGCCAGCGGGTTAGCGACTGCATTGCTGCTTCGACGTCTTCGGCGCGCCGCAGCAGTTCTTCACCGACCGGGGTTAGCCGGTAGCCGGTCTGCTGCCGTACGAACAGCGCTTCGCCGATCTGCTTTTCGAGCGCGGTGACACGTCGTCCGAGTGTGGCTGCGCTGAGGCGCGTGGTTGCCGTAGCCGCGCTCAGACCACCCAGCCGCGCAACGTCGAGAAACAACCTCAGATCGTCCCAGCCAATATCCATATTGCAGAAATGAAAAACTCCTTGCGACCGTGGCTGTAGCGCGAAGCGGACATCATGCGCAAGTATGCAGCCGTTAGAGGCGCTGGAAATTCCTGCCCTGGTGGGACAATGACAGGCACCTCGGTTGGCCAGGAAGTCAGTCCAATCCTTCGATCGTGCATACGCTTTGCGCGATTGCTTTGCGTTTTCGACCAACTCAAGAGCGTGAGGTATTTCGCTCCCAAGGAGACGATCATGTTGCATGAACTTCGACACCGTTTCGCCCGCTGGCTTGCCTATCGCCAGACGCTTGCGAGCTTGAGGCGGCTTCCAGACAGCATATTGGCGGATGCGGGCCTTTCTCGCGAAGAGCTCCGCGAGCGTGCCCGCGACGCCAGCCTGCGTCGCTGAGATTGGAGGCGGGCATGCAGAGAATGGAGCCGGCGGCGAGAAGCAATCATGCGTCGTCTCCTCACTGCTGAGCTGCGGCTGAATGCGCCAATACGGTTGCCACGCTTGATGCCGCCGCAGTTTCGCTCCACATCGTGAGGGATGAAGACCGAGACATCCGAGCGGCGTCGGACTTTGCTGTGGGCCTTGCCCGCATCGCTGGTCCTGCATGCGCTCATCACCGCGTTCCTGGTCTATGGCCTGCCCGTTCCTGCCCAGCAGCCGCAGGAGGAGCAAGCGGTGAACGTCGCGCTCGTGCCGCCGCCCGAACCGCCAAAGCCTGAGCCCGCTCCCGCGCCGCCTCCACCGCAACCTGGAAAGCCGCCGGAGCAGAAGGTTGAAAAGCCGGCACCGGAAAAGCTGCCGCCAATCGAGGTCCTGAAGCCTGTTTTTCAGTTCGGCGACAAAGACACTGGCCCCAAAAAATCCTTGGATGGAGGCAGCGCTCATGACAATGCGCCATCGCCGGCCAAGGATAACGAGCCACAGTCGGCTGTCGCGCCAAAGGATGCGGAGAGTAAACCCGCCCCAGCGCCAGACGCCGGAGGGCCGGCAGAGTCAGCCAAGATTAATGAGAAGCCGGAAGCGGACAAACAGGAGGCTGCGACCCCTCCCGCTGACAAACAGGCATCCGCGGCCGCAATGCCTTTGGCTGCCCATGGGGACGACGGTGAGATCGAGCTTCCCGCGTCGGCTCAGGCGCCTCGGACCAGACCCGAAAACGTGCCGAAACGCCGCCCGGCAAAGGCTACGAAGTCAGGACGCGGAATCACCGAAGAGCCAAACTCCATCGACGTGGCCTCGGCTACACCGCGGCCATATTCGGGCCTTCCGGGCGTTCGCAAACTCTTTTCGCAAGGCGCTGCCGGTGATGTGTTCGCAACGAACTCGATGGCCGACGTGCCTCGCGATCAACGGGCCGCCAGACTTTGCGCCAGCGTTCTTGAGCAAGAGTTGAACGACGCCTCTTATTCTCCCCAACTGATCCCAAGCATTCCGCTCAAGGCCGGCAATGTTCTTGACGCCCCAGACACCGCTTTCCGCACGGCAACGACATGGTACCATCTGAGCTTCCGGTGCGGTATCGACATCAATGCGACGCGGGTCACGTCGTTCGCCTTCCGTGTCGGAGCCGCCGCCTCGCCAGACGAAAGCGCCTTTCTTGATCGGGACGTTCGTCGGCGGCGCGGTCCTGGCTGAGACGTCCTCCCAGTAGTCTGTCGGGGCGCACATCAAATTTCACCGCATATGGATCGTTTTGAATGCCTGCTTCAATCCGCCGGGCGGTTGGCTTTGCGCCACTCCTCATATTCGCCGCGAGCATCGTCGTGCAGCGGATAATAGCGCTGCAGCGGGGCGCCCTGCATGAGCTTCTCGCGCGAGAACTCCTCCCAATCGTGATGTTTTTTCGATTCTTCAATTACCTTTGCCGCCATTGCGACGGGAAGCACAACCGCCCCGTCGTCGTCTGCGATGATAATGTCGCCCGGGATCACCGTGACACCACCACAGGCTATCGGAACGTTGACGGCGTTCGGATAGATGCTGGTTTGCACATGGTAGTTGGGCGTCCAGCCGCGCAGCCATAGCGGCAGATCGAGCTTTTCGACATTCGGCCGGTCGCGCATGCATCCATCGATGACGATGCCCGCGCCGCCTCTGCCCTTGAAGTAGGTCGACATCATATCGCCGAAGACGCCCGAGCTCATGTCACCGCGCGCGTCGACGACGACCACATCGCCTTCCTGCGCGTGATAGAGCACGTGCCGGTGCAGTTGCGTTTCCGGGTCGGCGTATTCTCCCTCGCTGAAGAGGTCCGGCCGCTGCGGCAGGAACTGCAGCGTCAGCGCCGGCCCGACGATCGACTTCCCATGGTTCTGCGCCACCGGACCGACCATGTGCGGATTGCGGAAACCCATGTGGCCCAGCGTGCCGGCAACCGTCGCGGCGCCGATTTCCCTCAGGGCGTCAATGAGGTCTTTGGACGGTCGCGTGATGTCAGGGATATGCGTCATTGTGGACTCCGGTTGAGATGGAACTACCAGTTCGTAACAGACCCGTCCCGGCGCCTGAGGTGAGGCGCTTCCCAGAAACGAAAAGCCTCCGCCCGGACCGCCGCTTCGTTGACCTCGACGCCGAGCCCCGGCAGGTCGCTGACCGGATAGTCGGGACCGTCGAGCCGTGGCTGCACGGGGAAGAAGTCGGAATTGTCGAAGCCCAGCTTCGTCTCGGGTTCCCTGGTCTCGAGCCACGCGAAGTTGGGTACCGCGGCGGCGAGATGCAGGGTCGCGGCCGTGCACACCGGACCAAGCGGATTGTGCGGCATCAGGTCGACATAGTGCGCCTCGCTCCAGCCGGCGACTTTCATCGCCTCGGTGAGCCCGCCGACATTGCAGACATCGAGACGGTTGAACTGATGGATGCCGCGCTCGATGTAGGGCAGGAACTGCCACTTGCTGGCAAATTCCTCGCCGATGGCAAAGGGAATGTCGGTCATCCTGCGCAGGGATTCGTAGGCTTCAGGTGTCTCGTCGCGGATCGGCTCCTCGAGAAAATCAAGCACGCCGCGGCCGAGCTTGTTGCAGAAGCTCGCCGCCTCTGCCACCGACAGCCGATGATGATAGTCGATGCCGAGGACGACGTCGTCGCCCAGCGCCTCGCGCGCCTTGTTCAGCATGCTCGCGGTAGCGCCGATCGACTCGCGGGGTTCGAAGATGTCCCTGCTGCTTTGCCCTACGGGGAAGAAGCGGATCGCCTGCCACCCCCGTGCGCGCAGCTCCCGGGCTCGTTCGATGGCGAGGTCGCCCTCGGCCTCGTCTCCGGTCGAGGCGAAGGTGGGGATGCGGTCGCGCTGCTTGCCGCCCAGCAGTTCGTAGACCGGCACCCCCAGCGCCTTGCCCTTGATGTCGTGAAGGGCGATGTCGATGGCGGAGATAGCCGCCTGCAGAACGCGCCCGCCTTCGAAGTACTGGCTGCGATATGCCTCCTGCCAGATCCGCCCGATCTGCATCGGGTCACGGCCGATGAGAAACTCGCGAAAATGCTCGACCGCGCCGGCAACGGCCTTTTCGCGCCCGCTCAAGCCGCTCTCGCCCCAGCCGAAGACGCCCTGGTCGGTCTCGATCTTGACGAGCATCTGATTACGCGTTCCAACCCATACAGGATAGGGTTTGATCGCGGTGATCTTAAGCTTTTCAGTCATCCCCAACGTTCCCAATGAACCCCGTCTTGTCTCAGCCGGCCTTGAGGGCCAGTTCAGTTTCGCCATCGAACAGATGCAGCCGCTCCTGGTCGAACTCGAGCCAGATCTGCTCGTCAGGTGCGACGGCGATGTTGGGGGACACGCTGATGTTGA
This sequence comes from Mesorhizobium sp. M0317, assembly GCF_040321555.1. Classification (NCBI taxonomy): domain Bacteria; kingdom Pseudomonadati; phylum Pseudomonadota; class Alphaproteobacteria; order Hyphomicrobiales; family Phyllobacteriaceae; genus Mesorhizobium; species Mesorhizobium sp. M0317. Next base: position 56,193 of record NZ_JAMYRV010000023.1, read on the forward strand.
CGATGGCGCCTGACAGCAACGCCTGCACGAAGGTGACGTCTCCGGTCGGCTCCACTGTATAGGCCCTGGCCGGGACGCTGCCTGGCACCGCGCTCTTGTGGAGCCTGATGGTCGAGTGACGTGCGCCGAGCACGACTTTCCTCGACGTTGCCCCCGCAACCTTCCGGGCGTTGAGCGGCGAGAGCTCAAGGCTCCAGCCCTCCGCGCCGGTCAACGCAGTGTTGCCGTTTGCTGTCGATGCCTCCAGTGGAACAAGGCTCATCGCCGGGCTGCCGATGAAGCTGGCGACGAACATGTTCACCGGATGGGCAAAGACCTGCGCCGGAGAATCGTATTGCAACAGGTAGCCGCCGTTCATCACCGCCATCTTGTCGGCCATGGTCACGGCTTCGAGCTGGTCGTGCGTGACATAGATGATGGTCGCCTTGAGGTCCTGGTGGAAGCGCTTGATCTCCGAGCGCATCTGGACGCGCAGTTTGGCGTCGAGGTTGGAGAGCGGCTCGTCCATGAGGAAAACGGCAGGGTCGCGGACGAGGGCGCGCCCCAAGGCGACACGTTGCTGCTGCCCGCCTGAAAGTTCGCGCGGCTTGCGCTCGAGCAGGTGCGTCATGTCGAGCACGCGCGCCGCTTCCTTGACCTTCCTGTCGATCTCGTCCCTGGGCAGCTTGCGCATCTGCAGCGGGAACGCCAGGTTCTTGTAGACCGATTTCTGCGGGTAGAGCGCGTAGTTCTGGAACACCATCGCGATGTCCCGGTCCTTGGGGTCGAGGTCGTTGACCACGCGGTCGCCGATGACGATGTCGCCCGATGTGACCGGGATCAATCCCGCGACAAGATTGAGCGTGGTTGTCTTGCCGCAGCCCGAAGGGCCGACGAGCGCAACGAACTCGCCGTCATTGACCGTCAGCGAAACGTCGTTGACAGCTTTGAAGCCGCCATAGGTCTTGACGAGATCTCTCAGGACCACGTGGGCCATCGGCAACTCCCTACGGCATGATGCCGAAAAGTGTGAAGCGGTTTTCGGACGACATCATGCTCTATCTCTTTGATTTAGAGGCGATTCAGATTTCAGGTCGAACAGACCTGAAATCATCCGGCTCTAGTGTTTGACCGCGCCTTCTGTAAGGGCGCGTACGAAGTATCGTTGCAGGAGGAGGAACAGCACCACGACGGGCACGCTCATGATGAAGCTGGCCGCCATCAGGCCCGGAAAGTCCGTCGTATTCTCCGAGAAGAAACGCTGTATGCCGACCGGCAGGGTCAACTGCTCGTTCTTGGAAAGGAAGGTGTAGGCATAGATGTACTCGTTCCAGGCGCCAATGAAGGAATAGATCGCGGTGGCGATGATTCCGGGCGTCGAGAGAGGCATCACGATCAGGATGAAGGCCTGGAACCGGGTCGCCCCATCGATCCGCGCCGCCTGCTCGAGCTGCACCGGAATGTTGTCGTAAAAGCCCTTGAGCAGCCAGATCGCCAGCGGCAGGCCGAAGGTGAGATAGGTGAGAATGAGCGAGCCATGCGTGTTCACCAGCCCGATCGCGCGCATCAGGATGAAGAGCGGCACGAGAAAGATCACCGCCGGGAACATGTTGCGCAAAAGCACGGTGAAGAACAGGAAGTTTCGACCGGGGAAACGAAAGCGCGAAAAGGCGTAGGCCGCAGGAACGGCCACGATCACCGAAAGGATTGTGGTGACCGTGGACACGTAGAGGCTGTTCCAGAAAAAACGCAGGAAGTCCTGGCCGACGCTGTTTTGCGGATCGAGCAGCTTCTGGTAGCTGGCCAGGGTAGGCTCTTCCGGCCACCATTGCGGCGGGAACTGCATCGCCGCGAAGCCGGACTTGATCGAGGTGATCAGCATCCAGATCATCGGCAACGCGGTGTAAAGCAGCATGAACACAAGGAAGATGCGCCCGGCCCAACGCCATCCGTCGATGCGCATGCGGCGCCGGGCCGGACGTCGAGGGACTGTCTCGACGATCGTGCTCATGCGCTCCCCTCTTTGCGCTCGTTGCCGGCCAGCGCACGGACGTAGAAGTAGCCCAGCACCATCAGCATGAGGAACAGGAGTACCGAATAGGCCGATGCGACGCCCCATCGCTGCCGGCCGAAGGCGAGCTCATAAATGTGGGTGATCCAGATGTGCGAAGCGTTCGACGGCCCGCCACCGGTCATGATCCACGGGATGATGAAGGAATTGAAATTGGCCACTGCGAGCAGCAGGATCGTCACCGTCGAGACGTTGCGCAGATGCGGGAAGGTGACGTGCCAGAAACGCTGCCATGCATTGGCCCCGTCGACTTCCGCGGCGCGCAACAACTGGTCGGGGACCGTCTGCAAACCGGCCATCATCATGATCATGGCAAACGGAAACTCGCGCCAGATATTGACGACGATCAAGGAGGGCAGCACCGTGCTGACGTTGTCGATGAAGTTCGGCGGCCGGTCAGCCAATCCGAGGCCGACCAGCACCGCGCCGATGATGCCGAAGTCCGAATGGTAGATCCACTTCCAGATATAGGAGGCGGCAACCGCGCTGATGACCCAAGGAATGATCAGGATAGCGCGCAGGACACCCCGGCCGATAAACTCGCGGTGGAGGGCCAGCGCGGCGGCAAATCCCAAGGCAAAGGCAACGAAGGTAGATGCGATCGTCCAGATCAGGGTGTTCAAGGTGACTTTCCAGAACACCTGGCTGGTGAGGATGGCCGTGTAGTTGTCCAATCCGATGAAGGTCTTGTCGCGGAGCTGCAGGCCAGGCGGCGTCTTAAAGAACGACAGCTCGACCGTGTAGTAGATCGGATAGGCGATGACGATGAGCATCACGGCGATCGCTGGAAGCACGTATGCGTAGTCGGCGCGATGCTCCCAGATATTCCGCAGCACGCCGGAGCTACCGGGTTGCAATCTTCGGCGAGCCTCGGCCTTGCCGGTCACGATCGTCACGATGGCGTGCCCTTGTTGTTAGGAGCAAACCGGCTGCACGCACTGTCGGCACAGCCGGTCGGATCGCAGGTCAGGCCCGGACTAGAGTCCGTCCATCAGGTTTTTCACCTTCTCGGCCGCATCGTCGGCAGCCTGGTCGACGGTCATCGCTCCGGTCAGGGCGTTCTGCAGCATGTCCGGGACGATGATATTCATGATCTCGGGCGACTGCGGCAGCGCCGGGAACGGAATGCCGTATGGCAACATCGAGGTGGTGACATCGAGGAACTTGATGTTGTCCAGACGTTCCTTCATCCATTTGGTCTTGAAGCCGTTGAGGTTGCCCGGGTTCGAGCCGGCATACGCCATCTTCAACGACCATTCAGGGCTCGTCCACATGCAGATGATGGCCTTTGCGGCCGGCTCGTCCACCTTGCCGCCCTCGACATATTCGGGCTTCAGGATGTGAATGTTCGAGCCACCAAACACGACGGCCCGCTTGCCGTCGGGGCCGGTCGGAATCAGGCCATAGCGCATGTTGTCGATGACGGTCTGCGCCTTGTCCTTGTCGGCGCCCGTTGCCTTCTTCTGCAGGTCGAGCATGACGTTATAGTCGGACGGGTGCGAGACCATCATGCCGAGTTGGCCGGCGACGAACAGGGGCTGGTTATCGGCCTGCTGGTTGGTGAGGGCCGAAACCGGAACCGACTTGTCGCGAACATACATGTCGTAGGAGGCTTGCAACGCCGCCTTGCTCTGCGGGCTATTGAGCTCGACCTCCTTATAGGTCGGGTTCGCGGAGGCTTCGTCGAAGACACCGCCGCCATAGGCCCATAGCTGCGGCATGAAGCGGTACGGCGTGTTGCCGGCGTTCTTTCGCGCCACGAGGCCGTAGCCGGCAATGCCGAGCTTGTCATGGATCTGCTTGGAATATTTGACGACGTCGTCCCAGGTCGCCGGAGCCTTGTCCGGATCGAGGCCAGCGCGTTTGAAGATGTCGGCGTTCCAGATGAACGCCATCGTCTCATTGTTGGTGGGAATGCCGTAGGTCACGCCATCCCATGTCACCGCCTTCATGGCGCCGGGCCAGAAATCCTCTGTGGGATAGCCCACATCTTCCGGCTTGAGCGGCTGCAGATAACCCTTCGAGGCGAACTCGGTTCCACCCAGGATTTGCAGGCGGACCGCCATCGGCGCCGCATTGCCGAGCAGCGCCGTGCGGAATTTGTCGAGAAGGTCGTTGTAGGTGAGGGCCTGATCCTCGAGCTGGATGTTCGGATAGGTCTTGCGGAAGGTCTCGAAGAAATCCTTGTAGTACTGGCGCAGGAGATCGGGGTCGCCCTCGAACACACCCTGATACCAGAACGTCAGTCGCCCCTTGTAGTCGAGCGGAGTGACCTTGCCGCAATCGGCGGCCGTGTCGAAATCCTGTGTGCCGGCGATGGAGCGCACATATTCCGGCGACCACTTGCTCAAATCGACCGGCGGCGAACCCAGCGCCGATCCCGACATGAGCGACGCCATCAAAGCAGTGGCTACTGTGCCGCGCAGGACGGCACCGCCGAGTGTAATCCTCGTCATAGTATCCTCCCAGATTCTCCCATGCCGCCGTGCGCCAAGGGGCTCGTTCGACCGTGCGGGATGTGTCCTTCTGCTCAACGTATCCCTTCGATCATCTGGTACGTTTTCAGATCGTGGATTGCCTGTCAACGCACCCGATCGTACATTGTTTGCAAAACCCGTGTATGATATCGAGCATGTGATGTACTAATCGGGGGAGCCGGCTTTGGCCGAAACAAGCGATTTCAAAGCAGAGCCACCCGTGGGGATTGATCCCATCGCGGCGTCCAGCGAGGGCGCCTCGCTTTATGAACTGATCCGGGAAGACATCATCGAGGGACGGCTCGCCGCCAACGAACGACTTGTGGTTACCGATCTCGCCCGGCGTCACGGCACCTCGACCAACCCCGTACGCGAGGCGCTGCAGCTGTTGCGAGGGGAGGGCTTCGTCACCTTTGTCGCCAACCGTGGCGCCCGCGTCCGACCCATAGACCAGGATTTCGTCCGGGATATCTACGAGATCGGAGTCCTGATCGAGCCGGCCCTGACGCGATGGTTCGTGAACATGGCGACCGGCGAGGACATCGCCGAACTCGAACGCATCCAGGCTCTGATCGAAGAGAACAACTTCACCGACACATTGCGGCACAGTGAATTGGATACCGCCTTCCACACCGTAATGTACCAGCGCCACTACAACCGCCATGCCGCCGAGCTTTGGTGGAAGCATCGCGAAGTGCTGCGAGCCGTGAGCCGGCGTTTCAATTTCACGCTCGCGCGGCGGGCCGCCATCATGCGTGAACACCGCGAGCTCATCGCGCATATCAAAGCGGGAAATGCCGACGAGGCGGCCGAACTCATTGCCCGCCATGTCGAGGGTTCCGGCCGGCACGTTCTCGAACAGATGCGTGCGCGCAATGCCGCTCGAGCCGGATAGAATTTCCAGCCCAGAACATCATTGGTCCGGCCATCAGGCAGAGGTAGTTGAGAAATGAAAATCACGAGCGTTCGGCCGTGGCTGATCAAGTCCGATGCTTCCTATTGGGGAGAGTTCCTGTTCATCGAGGTGACGACCGACGAAGGGGTGAGTGGCTGGGGGGAAATCACCACCACCACAAGGCTCGCCAACCGCGCCCTGTGCACGATCTTGCGGCAGATCGGTGTTGCCGTCACAGGCGAGGATCCGGCGCGCATCGAGCATCTCTGGCACAAGATTTTTCGCAGCTTCACCTATATGGGCAGCCGCGGCGCCGCAGTCGAATGCGTGAGCGCTATCGACATAGCGCTCTGGGACATTCGCGGCAAAGATCTCGGCAAACCGATCTACGAGTTGCTGGGCGGACCGGTGCGCGACGAAATCGCGCTCTATACCCATCCCAACCAGGCCAAGTTTACCAGCAAGGAGGCTGTGGTCCGCGAAATTCGAGACATTGTCGAATCCGGACACACCGGGCTGAAGTTCGATCCTTTCCCCCATCAGGGTCGCACCGCCGATGGCTTGGCGCGCGAACAGCGGGACGGCTACCTCGATGGCAGCATGACCCGCAAGGACGAGCGCGAGGCCGCCGAACTCACGGCCCTGATCCGCGAAACGGCGGGGCCCGATGTCGACATTCTGATCGATGCGCATGGCCGCTTCGATGTGCCCACCGCCATTCGCCTCTGCCGGAGCCTCGAGGAAGCCGGCCAGATCGACTGGTTCGAGGAGCCATGCCCGCCAGAAAGCCTCAATGCTCTCAAGCAAGTGCGTGAGAAGGTCAGTGCCGCCATCTCGTGGGGCGAGCGCGGCCACACCAAATGGGATTTCGTGCCGGTGCTCGAGAACAGGCTTGCGGACTACATCATGCCGGACGTTACCTGGACCGGCGGCATTACCGAACTGAAGAAGATTTCCGCCCTGTGCGAAGCCTACTACATCCCGGTCTCGCCCCATGACGCCGCGGGACCGATCAATGTGGTTGCGGGAGCGCAGGTGATGATGACGGTTCCCAACTTCTACAAGCTGGAAACGTCGGAGTGGAACCTGGACAAATATAATCACCTCATCGACGAGCCACTCGATGTCTCGAACGGCAGCCTCAAGCTGGCGTCGAAGCCGGGTCTCGGTGTCGAGATGAACCGAGACTACCTGCAGGCCCACGAGATAGAGCTTGGCTAGCAACGCTTATGCAGGCCGGGGGTGCGGGGCGCCACCAATCAGAACGAGGATAAGCCATGGCAAACACGGGTAGCGCCGGCGAGGCGCTCAATCGGGTAAATACGAACTCCAGGCCGAGCGACCTGCGCATCACCGACCTGCGCGTTGCCGAGATCGTCGGCGCGCCGTTCACCTCCGCGCTGGTCAAGATCTACACCAACCAGGGCATTGTCGGCCTGGGCGAAGTGCGCGACGGCGCCAGCGCGACCTATGCGCTGATGCTGAAGAGCCGGTTGCTGGGCGAGAACCCTTGCGACGTCGACCGGCTGTTCCGCCGCATCAAACAATTTGGCGGCCATGGGCGGCAAGGTGGCGGTGTCTCGGCAATCGAGATCGCGCTTTGGGACCTCGCCGGCAAGGCGTATGGCGTGCCGATCTACCAGATGCTGGGAGGACGGTTTCGCGACAAGGTGCGTGTCTATTGCGACACCGACGCGGACAAGCCCAGCGGCACCGAGACCGGAAAGCGGCTCAAGGCGCGGATGGATCTCGGTTTCACCTTCCTCAAGATGGATCTCGGTCTGGCGCAGATTTCGCACATATCGGGCGCAGTGGTGGCGCCGGCCGGCGTGCTCGACGGTTTCCGCAGCCATGCCGCGCGCGGTCCGGCACGCACGCTGGACGAGCGCCGGGCGCGTAATGCCGCCTATGACGCGCAAAACGTGCCGCATCCCTTCACCGGCCTCCACTTCACCGAAAAGGGCATCGACCTGCTCGACCAATATATCCACGAGGTCCGCGAGGTGATCGGCTACGAGGTTCCGCTCGCCATCGACCATGTCGGCCACATCTCGCTGCAGGACGGCATCCGTCTGGCCCGGCGGATCGAGAAATACGCACCGGCCTGGCTCGAGGACGTGATCCCCTGGCAGTACACCGAGCAGTATCGGCAGTTGCAGCAGGCGACCTCGGTGCCGATCTGCACGGGTGAGGACATCTACCTCAAGGAAGGCTTCGAGCCGCTGCTCAACGCCGGCATCTCGGTCATCCATCCGGATCTGCTGACCACCGGCGGCATTCTCGAGACCAAGAAGATCGGCGACGCGGCGCAGGAGCATGGCGTCGCCATGGCCATTCACATGGCGGAAAGCCCGATCGCGGCAATGGCCGCCGCGCATGTCGCGGTGGCGACGGAAAACTTCATGGCGCTCGAATATCACAGCGTCGAAGTCGACTGGTGGGACGATATCGTCACCGGCCTGCCCAAGCCGCTGGTCAAGGATGGCTTCATCACCGTGCCCGACAAGCCTGGTCTGGGCATCGACGACATCGTCGACGAAGTGATCAGCCAGCACCTGCAGCCCGGCGTCACCGGCATCTGGCAACCGACCGATCACTGGGACGACGAATACTCCTGGGACCGCACCTGGAGCTGACTCTACACTTCTCTCCTCGGAGGGAGAGGTGAACAGAAGGATGGACCATGATCTACGAACTTCGCATTTACGACTGCGTGCCGGGCCAACTGCCGGCGCTGCTCAAGCGTTTCAACGACCATACCTTGGCGCTGTGGGATAGACATGGCATCCGCCAGGCCGGGTTCTTCACCACGGTGGTCGGCGAAAACAGCAATCGACTGACCTATTTCGTCGCCTGGGAATCCCTTGCCGAGCGCGAAGTGAGATGGAAGGCCTTCACCACCGATCCGGCATGGCTCGAGGCCCGCGACGAGTCCGAGCGCGATGGCCCGATCCTGGCCAATATTTCCAGCCAGTTTCTCGCGCCAACCGCCTTCTCGTCGGTGAAATAGAGGACATCATGAAGATCACCGATCTCAGGTGCGCCGTCATCGGCAGGCACCCCATCGTGCGCATCGTCACCGACGAAGGCCTCCATGGCCTCGGCGAGGTCGAGTACACCAAGCCTTATCTGAAACCCTGGGTGCTGCATTTCCGCGACGCGCTGATCGGCGAGGACCCGACCGATGTCGAACGCGTGATGTTGAAAATCCGCCAGCGCGGCTCGTTCAAGCCCTACGGCGCCGCCGTCAGCGCTATCGAGCATGCGCTGTGGGACATCGCCGGCAAGGCGGCAGGCGTTCCGGTCTACAAGCTGCTCGGCGGCAAGGTGCGCGACAAGGTGCGGGTCTATAACGGTTCCATCCGCAAGAAGCGCACCGGCGACAGGCCGGAGGATTACGCGGCCGACGTCAAATGGATGATGGAGCGGCCGGAAGGTTTCTTCATGGTCAAGCAAGGCATCAGCTTTCATTCCAACATGAAGACCAGCGTCCCCGACTTCCACTACGGCGTGCGTCAGCCGCCGACCTATCACGGCGCGATGGACCAGGGGCAGATCAGCGAGCGCGGCATGGCGCATATGGTCGAATGCGTCATCGCCATGAAGGATGTGCTCGGCGATAAGGTCTCGCTGGCGCTGGATTGCGGCCCCGGCTGGTTCCTGCCCGACGCCATCCGCTTCGCGCGGGCCGTCGAAAAATACAATCTGATGTGGCTGGAGGATATGCTGACCGGCGACTACGTGCCCTGGGTCAATCCGCAGGCCTACCGCGAACTCACCACATCGACGTCCACCCCGATCCATACGGGCGAACAGATTTATTTGCGCCATAATTTCAAGGAACTGATCGAAACACAGGCGGTGCGCGTCATCGGCCCGGACCCCGCCGACATCGGCGGTATCGCCGAGCTCAAATGGGTGGCCGAGCACGCCTACATGCACTCGATCATGATGGCGCCGCACGGCACGGCGAACGGTCTGCTGGGCCTCGGCGCGCTGATCAATGTCTGCGCCACGCTGCCGGCCAACTACATCGCCTTCGAATATCCCAGCGCCTCCGACCCGTGGTGGGAGGACATCGTCATCGGCCTGCCCAAGGGGCAGATCGTCAGGGACAGTATGGTGGACCTGCTCGAAGCGCCGGGACTCGGCCTCGACATCGACGCCAAGGCAGCGAAGAAGTACCTCGCGGAAGAGGACGCCGGTTTCTTCGACCGATAACGATCCGACGCGACTCGAGCGTCAAGGGCTATCGAACGGCTCGCACACATGGGTGAGCGTCCACGCCGTGCCGCCTATTTCGTTTCGGACAGCATCTCGTCCATCAACTGCTTGACGGCGTCGGCGGACCTTTTCATCCCGGCTTCGTCCATGGCCCATCCCGCGAAGCGTTCCAGCAAGGTGGCGAACGTTACCAGGTCCTGTTCATCCCACTGTGCTAGCGATCCGGCGAAAATCCGCCATTTGGTCTGGCGCACCGCCGCCACGAAGCGCTCGCCCTTGGCGGTGAGTTTGAGGCAGATGCGCCGGGCATCGCGTTGCGACGCGACGCGGCATGCAAAGCCTCGCTCGACGATGTCGGCTGAGATGCGGCTCGCGCGCGACGGGTCGATCTCGAGGCGCTCGGCGATGACACCGACCGTCACCTCGTCCTGCTGGGTATCGCTGAGACCTGAATTGTTCGCGATGGCGCCGATCGCATCGAAATGGCTCACTTCCAGCGAAGGGTCTACGCGCGCCAGGATCATGCGGCCGAAGTCGCGGCGCTGGATCGAGCGGCGCACCTTGCTCATCACCGCATCGATGGCGGCCACGGCCTCGGCCGCCGGTTCGGACAGGCCGCTGCCGCGCGCCAGATCGGCGAGATCCCGATCGCCGCGCGTCTGGAACAGGGGTGGAAATCGGTCAGGACTGCCGGAGGCGTTGCTGCTCATCCCATAGCGGGCTAGCAAAAATATATGCTGATGTCAATTATATGCTATGCGCACATATATGGTTGACACCTCCTGGTTGTGGGCACATAAATCGCGCCCCAAGCTACGGAGGCACCGATGACTGTCGAGCAGACGCTGCCGGACACAGCGCCCGTTGAGGCCGAAGCCAGGCCCGATCTGACGACATTGATCGTCTATTTTGGCGCGCTGATCGCCATGTTCATGGCCACCATCGACATGCAGATCGTCGTCACCGCCTTGCCTACCATTGCGGGCGAACTCGGCAATCTGCATCTGTTCGGCTGGGTGGGTGCCGCCTATCTGCTCTCGACCGCCGCGGTCTCGCCGTTCTACGGCAAACTCGGCGACATGTATGGTCGCAAGAATGTCGTGCTGACGGCGATCGGCCTGTTCCTGGTGGGCTCGCTGGTCTGCGGCATGGCATGGTCGATGGAGAGCCTGATTGCCGCGCGCGTGCTGCAAGGCATCGGCGGCGGCGGCCTGATGGTCTCCGCCTTCGCCATGATCGGCGAACTGTTTTCGCCGCGCGACCGCGCGAAATATCAGGGCTACAGTTCGGCGGTGTTCGCGCTGTCGTCGGTGCTCGGCCCGTTGGCCGGCGGCTACATCACCAGCCTGTTCGGCTGGCGCTGGGTGTTCCTGGTCAATCTGCCGATAGGCATCATCGTGCTGGCGGTGCTGGCCTTCGCCATGCGCAGCCGGTTCAACGAGAAGCGGCACCGCATCGACTATCTCGGCGGCGCGCTGCTCGCCATCGGCACGACGGCGGTCGTTTATTGGGGCTATCACGTGCTCGACCCCAGCGGACCGGACCTCATCACCTTCGCGCTGCCGCTGCTGGCAGTGGTCGCCATCACTTTGTTCGTCATGGTCGAGCGGCGGGCCGAAGAGCCGATCGTACCTCTGCGGCTGTTCGGCAATTCGACGGTCAGCATCGTCTCGGGCGTGTCGCTGGTCGCCGGAACGGTGACGCTGGGCATGTTCTTCTATTTCGCCCTCTACATGCAGACGCTGACGGGTCTCAGCCCGGCCGAAGTCGGCTTCCTGTTCCTGCCGGCGTCGCTGACATCGATGGTCATCTCGATCGTCGCCGGGCGGGTAATTGCCGCAACCGGACGCTACAAATGGATGCCGGTGGTCGCCATGGGTATTGGCGGGTTTCTGATGCTGGGCTTTGTCCTCACCAACCAGCACACGCCGATCTGGGTGCTGGCGACGATGATGGCAGTGTTCGGCATCAGCATGGGCCTGCAGTTCCAGGTGCTGATCGTGGCGATCCAGGCGGCAGCACCGCTGCAGGATATCGGCGCGGTGACGTCGCTGATCACCCAGGCGCGGACGCTCGGAGCATCGCTCGGACTGGCGCTGAATGGCGCGGTGATGATCTGGGCGCTGAACCGGCAGACAGCCGAGCTTCCTGCAGACGCCGCCGCCCGGCTGCCGGGTGGCCTGAACGGGTTGACGCCGCACCTCGCATCGAGCCTGCCGGGCGCGATCCGCGAAGTGGTGCTCGACCATTACTCCAGTGGTTTCAACGTGATGTTCATCTGGGTGGCGGCGCTCTATTTCGTCGCCATGGGGCTGACGCTGCTGCTCGAGGACAAAGAGATCCCGAAGCGGGCCTGAGCCAAAGCTTGTGTCATGCGCTGGGTTTAGGCATTTGGCGATGATCTGAAATCACCGAGGAGGACAGCCATGATCATCGACACTCATCTGCACCTGATCGACCTGTCGGCGCTGCGCTATCCCTGGCTCAGCCGCGAGCCGGCGCTCAACCGCGATTTCCCGCACGCGGAATATGCGATCCAGGCCCGCCGCGCCGGCATCGAGGCCGCGCTGCATATGGAGGTCGACGTCGATGAAGCCGACATCCAGGCCGAGACCAGCCATGTGAAGGCGCAGTCGCTGGAGAAGGGCAGTCTGTTGCGCGGGGCGATCGCCTCCTGCCGTCCGGAGGAGGCCGGCTTCGCCGTCTATCTCGAGCGCCAGCAAGCCGACCCCTTCGTCAAGGGGTTCCGCCGCGTGCTGCATGTCATGCCGGACGAGCTTTCGGACAGCGCGCTGTTTCGCGAAAACATCAAGCGGCTTGCCGGCACAGGCCTGACCTTCGACCTCGTCGTCCTGCCGCATCAGATTCCAAGGGCGGTTGCGCTGGCCGATCTGGCGCCGGATGTGCAGTTCGTGCTCGACCATTGCGGCGTGCCCGACATCAAGGCCAGTGCGGAACATCCGTGGCGCGAGCATATGAGCGAGATCGCGCGGCGTCCCAATGTTATCGGCAAGATCTCCGGCGTCGTCGCCTATGCCGATGCCGGCTCATGGACAGTCGAGACCTTGCGCCCCTATGTCGAGCACACGATCGGCTGCTTCGGCTGGGACCGCGTCGTGTGGGGCAGCGACTGGCCGGTGTGCACGCATGGCGGTGGCCTTGCAACCTGGGTGGCGGCGACGCATGCGCTGATTGCGGGAGCCAGTCCCGACGAACGGGCGAAGCTGCTTTCGGGCAATGCCAAGCGGATGTGGAGGCTCTAGAGACGGTGGACAGCGCTCGAGATCGCCGGCGAACGGGCAGAGCACGATCAGTGCTCTATCTGACGCCAATACCTGCCGTCAGGCCGCCATCGATCCTGTAGTCCGCGCCGGTGCAGAAGCCGGCCTTCGACGAGCACAGGAAGGCGATGAGTTCCGCCACTTCCTCCGGTTCGCCGATACGGCCGAGCGGATGCGCGGCGCCGAAGCGCTTATATGCCTCTTCGACATCGGCATCGCTGCCGCCGTCACCGCGCGCAGCCTTCTCCAGGATCGGCGTGCGGATCGAGCCCGGGCTGACCGAATTCACCCGAACGCCTGATGCCGCGTAGTCGAGCGCCAGCGAGCGCGTCAGCGTGTGGATGGCGCCCTTGGTCGTGGCATAGGCGGCGACGTTCTGCTGGCAGGCAAAGCCCTGCACCGAGGCGACGTTGACGATGGCGCCGCCTCCGCGCTTGATCATTTCCGGAATGCCGAAATGCGCGGTCAGGTAGATCGAGCCGACATTGACCGTCATCGTTCGGTTCCAGGTTTCCCAGTCGGTGGTCGTCGCCGTGCCATAGGGATGGACGGCGGCTGAATTGACGATGACATCCAGGCCGCCGAACTTCGCGACGCCAGCCGCGACCGCGTCGCGCACCTGATCGGAAACGGCGACGTCGGTGTCGATGACCAGCGCTGCTGCTCCAGTGCTTTCCAGTTGCGCTTTCAATGACGCGTTGGCGGCGCGGTCGATGCCGCAGGCGATGATTGCGGCGCCACCGGCCGCAAGGCGTGTGGCGGTTGCCAGGCCGATTCCGGTCGTCCCGGTCACCAGGGCGACCTTGCCGTCGAAATCCATCATTTCTAAAAACTCCTCCATTTTCTATCGACTCCCATCGGGGTCCAACAATAAGTTGCCAACCTCTCGCAGAAGGAAAGCCGAAAATGGAACAATGCTGGCGCTGGTATGGGCCCGATGATCCGGTGACGCTCGATCATGTCAAGCAGGCGGGCGCCACCGGCGTGGTCTCGGCGCTCCACCATATCTATGACGGCCGGGCGTGGCCTGAGGCCGAAGTGCTGGAGCGCAAGCGCATCATCGAGGAAGCCGGACTGACCTGGTCGGTCGTCGAGAGCATTCCGGTCCACAATTCCTTCAAGATCGGTGCGCCGGAACGCGAGCGCTATGCCGGCTACTATCGCGACTCAATCCGCGCGCTGGCCAGGGCCGGCATCGCCACGGTCTGCTACAATTTCATGCCGGTGGTGGACTGGACCCGCACCGATCTTGCCTACCGGCTGCCGACGACAGGCTACGCCTTGCGTTTCGACGCGATCGATTTCGCCGCCTACGATCTGTTCGTGTTGAAGCGCAAGAACGGTGCGGCAAGCTATACGCCGGCGCGTATTGCGCAGGCGGAAGCGCGGCTGAAGGAATTGTCGCCTGAGAGGATGGACCAGATCGAGCGCAACCTGATCGCCGGCCTGCCGGCGACAGAGCGCAAATATGACCGCGATAGTTTTCGCGAGGCGCTGGCGGACTACGATGGGATCGGGCCGAAGGAGTTGCGCGACAACCTCGCCTGGTTCCTGCGCGAGATCATTCCGGTGGCGGAAGAGGAGGGGGTGCGCATGTGTATCCACCCCGACGATCCGCCGTCTTCGCTCTACGGCCTGCCGCGCGTCGTTTCGACCGCCGAGGATGCGCGTTTCATTCTCAATGCCGTCGACAGCCAGGCCAATGGGCTGACGTTCTGCACCGGGTCCTACGGCACGCGCGCCGACAACGACATCGTCGCCATGGTCAAGGAATTCGCCGACCGCATCCACTTCGCCCATCTGCGCAACATCACCATCGAGGATGACGGCTCGTTCTACGAGGCCGAGCATCTCGAAGGCGGCACCGACATGGCGCATGTCATCCTGGCGCTGATGCAGGAGGAGGCGCGCCGCCGCAAGGAGGGCCGCGCCGACTGGCAAATCCCGATGCGGCCGGACCATGGCCACCTGCTCGCCGACGATATCGGCAAGACAAGGATCAATCCCGGCTACTCGCTGATCGGCCGCCTGAAGGGCTTGGCCGAATTGCGCGGCATCATGCGGGCCGTGGAAACGTTTGGGCTGGCTTGAAGGGGCAACGAACTGCGTTCAATGCCGACGCCGGCTCAGCGTGCGTCGCTGTAGATAATGCGGCCGGCGCGGAATGTCGTCCGATGACAATCAGATACCACGCTCGATCACGATCGCCCGGTCGCGGTGAGGCTCGTGATACAGCCGGTTGCCCTCATGGATTTGCACGGCCCTTAGTACGGCGCGCGGCTCGCTGACGGACGAGGAACCTAGCCGTTCGCCCCACGACCTGGCGGCGTGCTATTGTGTAGTGAAGTTCCGTTGCCCCGAGGTGAGCTAGAGGAGTACTCGGAAATCAAGTATGAATCAGGATAATGCAGTATTGATTTACGTTCGTGCAAGCAAGGGAACTGTAGTGATGGATGGGCACGACGGTCGTCGGAATGCGTTAAAGAAACTATACGTTTTCTCGATGCTTTTCGTTTTATTCACTTCAACATTGGTTATTTACGGAATTGGCGGATGGGTGGTTGCGTTTGGCAGCAGTGACTTCCGAGAAAGCCATGATAGGAGAGGTATTTTTTTGGTTTTGTTAGCATGCTGCATGTTTTATGGATATATAAAGTATGACGAACATGAAACAAAAATCAGAATAAAACGGGATGAGCGCAAAGCTCTTGTGATGAGATTTAAGCAGATTGTTTTAATTATATTTGTGTCCTTGTTTGTCCTTTTAATTGCCTAGAGATAATCTCACTATCGGAATGCGCCCAATCATGGCGAAAGGCCATGCACTTGAACACGGGACCACACAAGACACCTCCGATTGCCAGGTTGACAGAAAGCTGACAATGTATCATATCCGAAAAGCTGAGTATGTATCATATTATTCAGCGCTAGGAGAAAGACCGGCAAAGCCGGCGTCCCAGGGAGGCAATTTTGGGAGAGGCTATCAGCCAGTGGAGCAATTGGTCGGGCTATGTCACGGCCACGCCGCAGGCTTTTGCCGAACCGCAGAGTCTCGATGAGCTGAGTGGTGCCATTCGCAACGCGCCGGGACCAGTTCGATTCGCTGGCACGGGCCATTCCTTCACGCCTCTGGTTAAGAATGACGGGACGATCCTGTCGCTTGATCGCTTCGAGGGCCTGAGGTCGCACGATCCCGAAAGGCTGACAGCACGGGTCGGCGCCGGCACCAAGATCGGCGCGCTGGCAAAGCTGTTGCACGGCGTCGGCCAGGCGCTGCCGAACATGGGCGACATCGACAAGCAGGCGTTCGGCGGGGCGCTGGGCACCGCCACCCACGGCTCGGGCATCACGCTCGGCGCTTACCATACCCAGCTCGAGGCGATGCAGATCGTCGACGGGCGTGGCGCCGTGAAAGAGTTCGACCGTGCCAAGAGCCCCGACATGATCGAAGCCATGGGCGCTTCGCTCGGCGCTTTCGGCGCCGTCACCGAAGTGACGATCCGCAACGTGGCGAGTTACCGGATGCGGCACCGCCGCTGGACGGCGCCGATTGCCGATGTGCTTGCGCAATTCGAAAGCACCATGACGGCGCATCGTTCGGCCGAGTTCTACTATGTGCCGTTTTCCGGCCAGGCGCTGCTGATTGCCAGCGACATCACCGAGGCGCCGGCGACGGTGCGTCCGCCGACGGAAGACGACGATGCGGTGACGACGCTGAGAAAACTGCGCGACTATCTCAGCTGGCTCCCTTGGCTGCGCCGCCGTCTCATCGGCTCGGCCTTCGCCAAGGTGCCGGCCGAGGATTATGTCGAGGAGTGGCTGAAGGTCTTCACCTCCGAGCGCAACGTCAAGTTCAACGAGATGGAATACCACCTGCCGTTCGAGGAAGGGGCGCCCGCACTCAGCGAAATCATTGCGCTGCTCGAGACGCGGTTTCCAGAGGTCTATTTTCCGATGGAGGTGCGCGTCGTCGCGCCCGACAATGTCTGGCTCAGCCCCTTCTACAAGCGCCCAACCTGTTCCATCGCCATCCATCACGGCGTCGAGCGCGATCCGATGGCGTTCTTCAACGCCGCCGAGCCGATCTTCAGGAAGCGCGGCGGCCGCCCGCATTGGGGCAAGATGCACAGCCTGACATCAAGGGAATTGAGCGCGCTCTATCCGCGCTGGAACGATGCGATGGCGGTCCGCCGCGAGATGGACCCGGACAACCGCTTCGTGTCGCCCTATATTGCCAGGCTGCTCGGCGTCGCGGCATGAGCTTGACCGACACCTATTTCGCGGAAATGTCGGGCGCGCTCAGGGCAGCCGGGATCTTTCAGCCTTGCCTGGTGCTCGATCTCGACCGGCTCGATCACAACATCGCTGCGATCAAGGCGAAGTTCGCCACGGGCCTCGATCTGCGCCTCGTCGACAAGTCGCTGCCATGCCTGCCGCTGATCGACCATATCCGCGCGGCGTTTGCGACCGACAGGCTGATGACCTTTCATCTGCCGATCAGCGCCGAGATGCTGAAAGTGTTTCCCCAAGTCGATCTCCTGTTGGGCAAGCCGATGCCGGTTGCCGGCGCCAGGCACGCGCTGACGAAGGGCGTTCTCGCCGGGCTCGGCGAAGCTACGTCGCGCATCGTCTGGCTGATCGATACCGAGGAGCGGCTGGCCACCTATGGCTCGCTTGCCGCCGAGCTCGACCGCGAGCTGCGCGTCTGCTTCGAGGTCGATGTCGGCCTTCATCGCGGCGGTATCAGCGATCCCGACTCACTGGCCCGGGCAGTTTCCGCGTTGGCGAATTACCCGCGGCTGAAATGCGAAGGCGTCATGGCCTACGAGGCGCATATCGGCCATATCCCCAAACTGCTGGGAGGACCGGCCAAGGCGCGCGTCAAGGCGATCAGCCTGTTTCGCCAGTATGTCGCTTGCCTTGCCGCCGACCAGCGCAAGATCCTCAATCTTGGCGGCAGCAGCACCGCATTGCTCTATGACAGCTGGGTCGGCGCCAATGAATTGTCCATCGGATCGGCTTTTATGCTGCCGACCGATTTCGATGTGCCGAGCCTCAGCCAATTGCGGCCTGCCGCATTCATCGCGACGCCGATCCTGAAGGTGGTCGATGTCCAGGTGCCGGGCCTCGACCAGCGCTCCTGGCTGCTGCAGAAGCTCGGGCTGTTGCCGCGGCGCGGCTGTTTTCTCTATGGCGGAAAATGGATGGCGAAGCCCGTCCATCCCGTGGGGATGAAGACCGACAAGACGTTCGGCTTTTCGACCAATCAGCAATTCATGGCGCTGCCCGACAACGTCAATGTCGGGCCTGACGACTACGCCTTCCTGCGTCCGACCCAGAGCGAATTCGTGCTACAGCAGTTCGGTTCGATCCAGGTCTATTCCGGCGGGAAATTCGTCGAGCAATGGGCCGCACTGCCGTTTTCGTAGAGCAATTCCAGGAAAAGTGTGAAGCGGTTCCGTCCGGAGTTGCGTCAAACAAAGAGACCGAAGTGGAGGAGGATAGGATGGTCGCCAAGGCAGTCAAAACTCAGCCCGTGCAGCCTGAATGGGCAGCCGAACTCGACCTCGCCCTCACCGATCTCGACGCCAGGAAGGACGACTGGGCGCAGACCTCGAATGGCGAGCGGATCGCCTTGCTGCGGCAGGTCAAGGATCACATCCGCGAGGTCGCCGAGGCGTGGGTCAAAACCGCGACGCGCAAGAAGGGCATCCCGACCGGCTCGCCGCTGGAAGGCGAAGAATGGCTGGCTGGCCCGGCGGCGCTGATGGATGGCTGCAACCAGTTCATCCACACGCTCAGCCTGATGGAGGGCAAGAAGTTTCTCGACAGACTGCCGGTCCGCACCTTGCCTAGCGGACAGGTGGCGGTAACGGTGGTTCCGAATTCGCTCTGGGACAAGGTGTTGTTCACCGGGCTGAAGGCCGAGATCTGGATGCAGCCCGGCGTGACCAAGGCGAACCTCGCCGCAAACACCGCATCGGCCTATGACGCGCCGCGCACCAGCCGCAAGGGCAAGATCGGCCTCGTGCTCGGCGCCGGCAATGTCGCGTCGATCGCGCCGCTCGACTGCCTGCACAAGCTTTTGGTCGAGCACCAGGTGGTTCTGCTCAAGATGAACCCGGTCAACGACTATCTGATCGATTTCCTGCGGCCGGCGCTGCGGCCGCTGATCGAATTCGGAGCGCTGCGCATCGTGCGCGGTGGCGCCGATGTCGGCGCGTATCTGTGCAACCACGATCTCGTCGACGACATCCACATCACCGGTGCCGCCGCCTCGCATGACGCGATCGTCTGGGGGCCTGGCGAGGAGGGCCGCAAGAACAAGGCGGCGGGCACGCCGCGCAACAGCCGGCGTATCACCTCGGAGCTTGGCGGCGTGGCACCCACCATCGTGGTGCCCGGTCCGTGGTCGGATGCCGATATCACCTACCACGCCGAACTGATCGCTACCCAAAAGCTCAACAATTCCGGTTTCAACTGCATCGCCTGCCAAATGCTCGTGTTGCCCGAAGGCTGGGGCAAATCCGATGCGCTTTTGGCAGCACTCGAAAAGGTGATGCAGAAAGCCCCGTCGCGCCCGGCCTATTATCCCGGCGCGACCGAGCGCCTCGCCGCCTTCGAGGCGCACGCCGACACGGCACAAAAATTCGAGCGGCCTGGCGGGCCCGCCTGCGTTGTGGTGCCGTTCCGGCCGGGCACGGACGCCTATCTCGAAAATGCCGAGGTGTTCGCGCCGGCGCTCAGCGTCATGCGGCTGCCGGCGGGCAATGCGGAATCCTATCTGCGCGCCGCTGTCGCCTACGCCAATGAAAAGCTGCACGGCACGCTTGCCGCCAACATCCTCATCCATCCCAGGACGATCGCCGAGATCGGCCGGCAGCGCTTCGAGGAAATCATTGCCGAACTGCGCTATGGCGGCATCGGCATCAATTCCTGGAGCGGCGTTCTGTTCGCGCTGCTGCGCCCGACCTGGGGTGCTTTCCCTGGCCACACGCTCGACGATGTGCAGAGCGGCATCGGCGTCGTCCACAACACCTATTTGTTCGACAGACCGGAGCGCAGCGTGCTCGAAGCGCCGTTCCGCATCATGCCGAAGCCGGCCTGGTTCCTGACCCACAAAAGGGCACACATGGTCGGCCGCCTGATCACCGAGTTCAACTACCGGCCGAGCTTCCTGAAGCTGCCGCGCATCATCTGGAACGCGCTGCGCGGCTAGCAACGAGCATCCGATGTCAAAAACAACAAGCCGGGACAGGAGTTACGACAATGGCTGACACGGATGCAATCATCGTCGGCGGCGGGCTGGCCGGCCTGGCCGCAGCCGCGGAACTCGGCGATGCCGGAAAGCGCGTGATCATCGTCGAGCAAGAGGGTGGCGGTTTTCTCGGCGGCCAGGCATTCTGGTCGCTCGGCGGCCTGTTTTTGGTCAACACGCCCGAGCAGCGCCGCCTGCGCATCAAGGACAGCCGCGACCTCGCCTGGCAGGATTGGCTGGGTTCTGCCCAGTTCGACCGGCCCGAGGACCATTGGCCAAGGAAAGTGGCGGAAGCCTATGTCGATTTCGCCGCCGGCGAGATGCGGCCGTGGCTCTACGCCATGGGCATGCGCTGGTGGCCGGTGGTCGGCTGGGCCGAGCGCGGCGGCGCGCTGGCCAATGGCCACGGCAATTCAGTGCCGCGCTTCCACCTGACATGGGGCACTGGGCCGGGCGTGGTCGCGCCGTTCGAAAGGCGCGTGCGCGAGCACGTCGCCAAAGGGCTGATCACTTTGAAATTCCGTCATCAGGTCAGCCGGCTGATCAAGACCAACGGCGCGGTCACCGGCGTCGCGGGCGAAATCCTGGAGGCATCCGATGTCGAGCGCGGCAAGCAGTCGAGCCGCACGGCCGTCGGCGATTTCGACCTTTCGGCCGGTGTCGTGATCGTCACCTCGGGCGGCATCGGCGGCAATCATGAGTTGGTTCGCAAGGTTTGGCCGGTCGGGCGGCTGGGGCCAGCGCCGAAGCGTATGGTTGCCGGCGTGCCGCACCATGTCGACGGCCGCATGGTGGCGATCACCCAGGACGCCGGCGGGGCCGTCATCAACGCCGACCGCATGTGGCACTATGTCGAGGGGATCAAGAACTGGAATCCGATCTGGCCGAACCACGGCATCCGCATCCTGTCGGCGCCGTCGCCGCTATGGTTCGATGCTCTGGGACAACGCATGGAGGCGCCGTTCTTCCCGAGCTTCGATTCGCTCGGCACCTTGAAGCGTATCCTGTCGACGGGACACGATTATTCCTGGTTCGTGCTGAGCAAGACGATCGCTTCGAAGGAGTTCGTGCTGTCGGGTTCGGAGCAAAACCTAGACTTTACGGCCAAGGATTGGCGGGCCGTGCTGAAGAACCGGCGCGGCGGCAAGGCGCCACCATCGGTGGCAGCGTTCCTGGAAAAGGGCGAGGACTTCGTCGTCCGCGACAACCTGGCCGACTTGGTCGCCGGCATGAACGCGCTGTCAGGCGACAATCTGCTCGACTACGACCGGCTCAAGGCGCAGATCGTGGCGCGCGATCGCGAGGTCGACCATGCCTATACCAAGGATGCGCAGGTCACAGCCGTCCGCGGCGCCCGCAACTACATTGGCGACAAGATCTTCCGGGTGACCAAGCCGCACAAGATACTCGATCCCAGGCACGGGCCGCTGATCGCGGTGCGCCTCAACATCCTGACGCGCAAAACGCTTGGCGGCCTGCACACCAATCTCAATTCGCAGGTTCTCGACGGCAATGGCGAACCCATTGCCGGGCTCTATGCGGCAGGCGAGGTGGCCGGCGGCGGTGGCGGCGGCTATCACGGCTACAATGCGCTGGAAGGGACATTTCTCGGCAGCTGCATCTTCTCCGGCAGGAACGCAGGCCGGCACGCCGCGGGCAGGTGACGCGGCTGGCGGGCCAAGAAAAGGTCGATGAGAACAGGACATCCGCCATGTTCCATGGATAGCGACTGCTTTCGATCGCTTGCGGCAACCCAGGCGGTCAGCGAGTTGCGGCTTGCCGGCGCCGACGGTTCCCATGCGCTGGTGCTCGGCGCTGCGGCCCATCAGAGGCCTGCGTTACGCTGGCGCCACCGCGAAATTGAGCTCGAGGTCCTGAAGGCCTGGCCGCAAGGTCGGCCGAGCTACCACTCGGCGAAGGAGCCGTCCTTGTGACGCCAGACCGGGTTGCGCCAGCGGTGGCCTTCCTTGGCGCGTTCCTTGACGTAGTCCTCGTCGATTTCGACGCCGAGGCCGGGACCATCGGGGATTGCGACATAGCCATCCTCGTAGCGGAAGACGTCCTTGTTGGCGGCATAGTCGAGCAAATCGTTTGCGGCGTTGTAGTGGATGCCGAGGCTCTGTTCCTGGATGAAGCAGTTGTAGCTGACGGCATCGAGCTGCAGGCAGGCGGCGAGCGCGATCGGGCCGAGCGGGCAGTGGGGCGCCACCGCAATGTCATAGGCCTCGGCCATCGCCGCGATCTTGCGGCATTCGGTGATGCCGCCGGCATGCGACAGGTCTGGTTGGATGATGTCGACGGCGCCTTGTTCGAACACCGATTTGAAATCCCAGCGGCTGTAGAGCCTCTCGCCGAGTGCGATCGGCGTCGAGCCGAGGGCGGCGATCTCCTTCAGCGCCTCGCGATTTTCGCTCAGCACCGGCTCCTCGATGAACATCAGCCGGTAGGGTTCCAACTCCTTGACCAGCATGCGCGCCATCGGCCGGTGGACGCGGCCGTGGAAATCGACGGCGATGCCAATGTTGGACCCAACGGCCTCGCGCACCATGGCGACTCGTTCGACAGCCGCATCTATTCTGTCATGGCTGTCGACGATCTGCAGTTCCTCGGTGCCATTCATCTTCAGCGCCTGAAAACCGCGCGCCACCACTTCCCTGGCGCCATCAGCCACTTCCGCCGGCCGGTCGCCGCCGATCCAGGAATAGACCTTGATGCTGTCGCGCAGCTTGCCGCCGAGCAGTTCGTGCACAGGCACGCCGAGCGCCTTGCCCTTGATGTCCCACAGCGCCTGGTCGATGCCGGCAATGGCGCTCATCAGGATCGGCCCGCCGCGGTAGAAGCCGCCGCGATGCATCACCGTCCAATGGTCCTCGATCAGGCGCGGGTCCTTGCCGATCAGATAATCGCCAAGTTCCTTGACCGCTGCCTCGACCGTCAGCGCACGGCCTTCGACCACAGGCTCGCCCCAGCCGGTAACGCCGGCATCAGTCTCGATCTTCAGGAACAGCCAGCGCGGCGGGACGATGTAGGTGGTGAGCGAGATGATTTTCATGCTGGTCTCAGTTGTTCTTGAGTTTCTTGGCGCTGACCAGGTCGCGCGCCGCAAGGTCGAGGATCCGGCCTGCCGCCGCACGCGCCGCCGCGGCATCGCGCATGCGCAGCGCCTCGACCACCTCACGGTGCGCCGCCACCGCTTCCATGCGCCGGGCGAGCGAAATGGTCGCCGTTGCTTCGAGCGAGAATTTCAGCCCGGTGTCGATAAGATTGCCAATCTGGCGGAAGATCGGGTTGTGGCTCGCGGCATAGACGATCTGGTGGAAAGTGATGTCCGAGCGCGAGAAGGCGGCGAGATCCTCGCCGGCATTGGCCATGCCGCGCCAGGCGGCTTCGAGATCGGCGATCTCCTGCAGCGTCGCACGAGTCGCCGCCAGTTCAGCTACCAGCGGCTCGATGGCGCGGCGCGTCTCGAGGATGGCGTCGAACAATTTGTCGTCCAGTGCATGCGGCGCGTGCCAGGCCAGCACCTGCGGGTCGATGATGTTCCAGTTGTCCTGTTCACATACAACCGTGCCGATGCGGGGCCGCGACAGCACCAGCCCCTTGGCGGCCAGCACCTTCAAGGCCTCGCGGATGACGGTGCGGCTGACGCCATATTCGACGCCGAGTTCGTTTTCGGTCGGCAGGGACGAGCCGGCGGGATAGCGTCCGGAAAAGATGTCTGAGGCAAGCGCCTTGGTCACATCGGGCATGACGCGCGGGCGGCGGGTGTCGCCTGATGCCTTCTTCGAAGTGTCGGTCACCTCAGCCCTCCTCCAAGGCGGCGAAACCACTGATCTCGCGTCCCCGGCCTTACCGGATGCGGATGATTTGCGCCAGCGATCCCTGGTCAGAGCATGTAGCTCAATTATCATACCAGATCAATTGACGAGTATGATAAAAAGAATTAGAGACTCTGCATCCGGGCTGAGCGCCCGGCCATCGCTGGGAGGTAATCATGCGACTTCTGAAGACCGCGCTCGTCGCGGGCGCCCTTGCCGTGCTGTCCGTCACGACCATCGCTGCATATGCTCAGGACACCAAGATAGGTTTTATCGTCAAACAGCCCGAGGAGCCGTGGTTCCAGGACGAATGGAAGTTCGCCGACCAGGCCGCCAAGGAGAAGGGTTTTACCCTGGTCAAGATCGGCGCCGAGGACGGTGAGAAGCTGATGTCGGCGATCGACAATCTCGGCGCGCAGGGCGCGCAAGGCTTCATCGTCTGCACGCCTGATGTGAAGCTCGGCCCCGGCATCGTCGCCAAGGCCGCCGCCAACAATCTCAAGCTGATGACGGTTGATGACCGTCTGGTCGGCGCAGACGGGAAGGCGCTGGAAGATGTGCCGCATATGGGCATTTCGGCGACCAAGATCGGCGAGGCCGTCGGCCAGGCGATCGTCGACGAAATGAAGGCGCGCGGCTGGAAGGCCGACGAGGTTGGCGCCATCCGCGTCTCCTATGATCAGTTGCCGACCGCCGTCGACCGGGTCGAAGGCGCCATTTCGGTGCTCAAGGCCAACGGCTTCAAGGCCGAAAACATCTTTGACGCGCCGCAGGCCAAGACCGATACCGAGGCTGCGCTCAATGCGGCGACGGTGGTACTCAACGCCCATGCCGACATCAAGAAGTGGGTCTCCTTCGGCCTCAACGACGAAGCCGTTCTCGGCGCCGTGCGCGCTTCCGAAAGCGTCGGCATCCCGGCCGAAAACGTGATCGGCGTCGGCATTGGCGGCGCGGATTCGGCGATCAACGAGTTCAAGAAGCCGACCGCCACCGGCTTCGTCGGCACGGTGATCATCTCGCCGAAGCGTCACGGCTACGAGACTGCGCTCAACATGTATGACTGGGTCGCCAACAACAAGGAACCCGAGAAGCTCATCCTGACCGCCGGTGCGCTGGCCAAGCGCGACGACTACCAGACGGTCCGCAAGGGTCTCGGCATCGAATAATCCTCCCTGTACAAACAGGCGGCGGCTCACAGTCGCCGCCTGTTTGGCATGGCAAAAGGATAGGCGCCCCATGTCCTTTCTCGACTTCTCGGAAATCACCAAGACCTATCCGGGCGTCAAGGCGCTGTCCGGCGTCTCGTTCAGCGTCGACAAGGGCGCCGTGCATGGCTTGATGGGCGAGAACGGCGCCGGCAAATCCACGCTGATCAAGATCCTGTCGGGCGACCAGCATGCCGATGACGGCGAGATCCTCATCGACGGCAAGATGCAAGCCTATGCAACGACGCGAGATGCCTTCGACAATGGCGTCATCGTCATCCACCAGGAGCTACAGCTGGTTCCTGAGCTCACTGTTGCCGAAAACCTCAGCCTTGGCCGCTTCCCCACCAACGCCGGCATCATCGCCCGCGCCAGAATGCTGGAAGACGTCGGCGCCAAGCTGAAATCGGCGGGCATCGACATCGATATCAGCCGCAAGGTCAAGACGCTGTCGATCGGCGAACGGCAGATGGTCGAGATCGCCAAGGCGATCATGCTCGACGCGCGCGTCATCGCTCTGGATGAGCCGACCTCGTCATTGTCGTCGCGCGAAAGCGAAATTCTGTTTGCCCTGATCGACCGCCTGCGCGGCGAGGGCAAGGTCATCATCTATGTCTCGCACCGGCTGGACGAAGTGTTCCGCCTCTGCGACAGCCTGACCGTGCTGCGCGACGGCAAGCTCGCGGCGCACCATGCGTCACTGAAAGACGTCACGCGCGATCAGGTCGTCGCCGAAATGGTTGGCCGCGAAATCTCCGACATCTGGGGGTTTCGCCCACGCCCGGCTGGCGATGTCCGGCTGAAGGTCGACGCTGTTTGCGGAGTAAAACTGACGACGCCCGCCAGCTTCGAGGCGAGGGCGGGCGAGATCGTCGGCTTCTTCGGTCTGATCGGCGCGGGCCGCTCCGAACTGATGCGGCTGGTCTTCGGCGCCGACCCGCGCTCAGGCGGCACCATTACCGTTGATGGCAAGGTCGTTCATGCCACCGATCCGCATGACGCGATCCGCGCCGGCATCGTTTTGTGCTCGGAAGACCGCAAGCATGACGGCATCATCCAGGGCCGCTCGATCGAGGAGAACATCAACATCTCGTCGCGGCGTCATCACACGCGCTTCGGAATCCTGAACCGCGCCAGCGAGATCGCCACCGCCGAGACCTTCATCAAGAAGCTCAAGGTGCGCACGCCGTCGCGCAAGCAGGACATCATCAACCTCTCCGGCGGCAACCAGCAGAAGGTCATTCTCGGCCGCTGGCTGTCGGAGCAGGGCGTGCGCGTGCTTATCGTCGACGAGCCGACACGCGGTATCGACGTCGGCGCCAAAGCGGAAATCTACGAACTGCTCTACCAGCTTGCCGAAGACGGCATGGCGATCGTCGTCGTCTCGTCCGAACTGCCGGAAGTGATGGGCATTTGCGACCGCATCCTGGTGATGTGCGGCGGGCGCATCAGTGCCGAACTCGCCCGCGACCAGTTCGCCGAAAAAGCGATCCTGGCCGCTGCTCTTCCCGATCAGAAAACCCCCGACGCGATCGCATCCTGAGGATCTTTACCATGACCGATCAGTTGAAGAAGATCCTGCTCGGCGAACAGGGCCTCGTCGTCATCTTCATCGTCGCCTTCGTGCTGGTGTCGCTGCTGGTGCCGAACTTCCTCACCGACCGCAACATGCTCGGCCTGCTGCAGTCGGTGGTCACCGTCGGCATTGTCGCCTGCACGATGATGTTCTGCCTTGCCGAGCGTGACTTCGACCTCTCGGTCGGCTCCATCGTCGCCTTTGCCGGCATGGTCGCGGTAATGGCGTCGAACTATACCGGTTCGATCCTGCTCGGGCTTCTCGCGGCAATCGCCTGCGGCGCCTTCGTCGGCTTCATCAATGGCGTCGTCATCGCCAAATTCCGCATCAACGCACTGATCACGACGCTTGCCACCATGCAGATCGTGCGCGGCCTTGCGCTGATCGCATCCGACGGCCGCGCCGTCGGCATCAACAGCCCGGATTTCTACCAACTGGCGCTGTCGAAGCTGTTCGGCATTCCGACGCCGGTCTGGGTCCTGGCCGTGCTGTTCTGCATCTTCGGTTTTGTCCTCAATCGTACCGTGTTCGGCAAGAACACGCTGGCCATCGGCGGTAACCCGGAGGCTTCGCGCCTGGCCGGCGTCAATGTCGACTGGACGCGCATCTGGATCTTTGCTCTGCAGGGCGTGGTCTGTGGCATCGCCGGCATCCTTTTGGCCTCGCGCATCACGTCGGGCCAGCCCAATGCGGCGGTCGGGCTTGAACTCTCGGTCATCTCGGCCTGCGTGCTCGGCGGCGTCTCGCTTGCCGGCGGCCGCGCCACCATGTCGGGCGTCATCGTCGGCGTGCTGATCATGGGCATCGCCGAAAACGCCATGAACCTGCTCAACATCCCGGCGTTCTACCAATACATTGTGCGCGGCGTGATCCTGCTGCTTGCCGTTTTGCTCGACAATCTGCGTTCGTCGGCACTGGGCCGGCGCTGACCATCTTCCAGTGGAGTGACAGCTATGGCTGAGCGCCTGTCCGGCAAACGCATCTTCCTCACCGGCGCCGCGCAAGGCATTGGGCTTGCCATCGCTGAAGCTTGCCTCGCCGAAGGGGCAAGGCTGTTCCTGGTCGATCGCGACGGCGCGCTGCTGGACAAAGCGGTCGCCGGCCTAGCAGCGCCGCAGGGCCATGTCGGGCATGTCTCAGCCGACATCAGCGACGGTGCCGCGATTGCCGCAGCCGTCGGTCAAGCGACCGACGCGATCGGGCCGATCAACGCGCTGATCAACAATGCCGGCATGAATGTGTTCTCGACGCCGCTCGAGGCGACCGAGGAGGAGTGGAACCGCAATTTCGACGTCAACGTCAAGGGCGCCTGGAACTGCGCCAAGGCGGTGCTGCCGGCAATGATCGCAAATGGCGGTGGCGCGATCCTCAACATCGCCTCGACGCACAGCTTCACCATCATCCCTCATACCTTCCCCTATCCCGTGGCCAAGCACGCGCTGCTTGGGCTGACCAAATCGCTGGCGCTGGAATATGCCGGGCAGGGCGTGCGCGTGAACGCCCTGGCGCCCGGCTATGTCGAGACGCAGAAGGCGACCGACTATTGGAACAGCTTTGCCGACCCGGCGGCCGCGCGCGCCAGGACGCTGGCGCTGCATCCAGGCGGCCGCATTGCCTCGGCGCGCGAGATCGCGCTGGCCGCTGTGTTCATGATTTCTGAGGAATGCCCGTTCATGAACGCCGCGACCCTCGTTGTCGATGGCGGGCTCAGCCAGCTACAGCATCCCGCCTGAATGCTAGAGAGGCTCTATTTCTACGGCGTCGACCGCCGGCTTAATGGCGCGAGCCGTCGCGATCAGAAACGCTCGCGATAGGCGCGCGGATTGGTGCCCAGCACGCGCAAAAAACCGCGCCGCATGGTTTCTTCCGAGCCGAAACCGCAGCGGCGGGCCGTCTGGTTGACGGGCTGGCCCCGCTCCAGCATCCGTCGCGCCGCCTCGATCCGGATCTCCTCGATCGCGCGGGCGGGTGTCCGGCCCGTGGCCTCGCGATAGCGCCGCGAGAAGCTGCGCGGGCTCATATTGGCGTGGTCGGCCAACTGCGTGAGCGACAGGTCGCCGGCCAGATTTTCGAGGATCCAGCCATGCAGCCGGTCGAAGCGCCCGTCGCCTTGCTGCAGCTTGAGGGTCTGGCTGAACTGCGCCTGGCCACCGGGACGTTTCAGGAAGACCACCAACTCGCGCGCCACGCCGAGCGCCGTGTGCCGGCCAAGGTCGGCCTCGACGAGGGAGAGGGCGAGATCGATCCCCGCCGTTACGCCGGCGGATGTCCAGACATTGCCGTCGCGGATGAAGATCGGATCGGGTTCGAGCCGGACCGCGGGAAAGCGCCGGGCGAACTCCGCGCAGCGTCCCCAATGGGTCACCGCGCGGCGGCCGTCGAGCAGGCCAGCCGTCGCCAGCAGCATGGCGCCGCTGCAGACGGAAGCGGTTCGGGTGGCATCGCGCGAGCGACCGGCGATCCACTGGACCAGCACGGGATCGTCGCAGGCCGCGTTGACGCCCCATCCTCCGGGGACAAGCAGCGTGTCGATCTTACCTCCGTGGGTCGGCAGCACTGCTGCCTCCAGCACGAGACCGGCCGATGTCCGGATGCGCGGTGAGGCGGCGACGACCACGACCTCGTAAGGAGCCGGTTCGCCGGCCTGCCTTTTGAAATCATTGGCGCTGGCAAAGACCTGCAGCGGTCCGCTGACGTCGAGGAGCTGGATGTCGGGATAGGCAAGTACTTCGATACGGCGCATTGGTTTGGCCCGAAGCGAGGGATGAATGGCAATCGTGCCAAACCATGATGCCGTAGATTGCCGGAAGTCAACCCACGGAGATTTCCATGCCCCTTCGTTTCGGCATCCTCGTATTCCCCGACGTCCAACAACTCGACCTCACCGGCCCATACGAAGTCCTGGCATCGGCCAAGGATGCCGAGGTGGAACTGATCTGGAAGGATCGCAACCCGGTGACGTCATCGACGCGCCTCTCGCTGACGCCAACCGCGACCTTTGACGATTGCCGGCCCCTCGACGTGCTGTGCATTCCTGGCGGGGGCGGGGTCAACGCGCTGCTGGAGGACCAGACAGTCCTCGATTTCGTGTGGGAGCGCGCGGGGCAGGTGCGCTACATCACCTCCGTTTGCAGCGGTGCCCTGGTGCTTGGGGCGGCCGGACTGCTGAGGGGCAAGCGCGCGACCACGCACTGGTATGCGCATGATTTCCTTGAGGAGTTCGGAGCGATCCCGGTCGACGAGCGTATCGTCGAAGACGGCAAGCTCATCACCGCCGGCGGTGTCACTTCCGGGATCGATTTCGGCCTGGCGCTGGTTGCGAGGCTGCTTGGACAGGAGGAGGCCGAGATCGTGCAGCTCTCGCTCGAATACGCCCCGGCTCCTCCCTTTCGGTCCGGCACGCCCGCCGAGGCGTCGCCTGCGGTGCTGGCGCAGGCAAAAAAGCGCCTCTCTGGTTCGAGGCGGGTTCGCGAGGCAATCTTCGCTCGCTGGCGCGAGGCTCGCGCCGCCGCTGCGCCGGCGCGCATCCACGGCTGAAGCAGCAAGGCCGAAGGTGCATCCCCTGGCCCTTCGGCCTTGCTGCGTTTCCACTGTTGACAGGTCCCTTCGTCTGTGCAGAAATTGGTTGGACCATTGAACCACTTCGGTAATAGCCCCGGTGACCCAATTCAGCCTTCCGCCGATCCAGACGACGGCCCGCGACGACGCGGTGCTGAAGGCGTTGGCCGGCTTCGTCATGCGCGAGAAGCTGGAACCCGGTGAGAGGCTGCCGACCGAACGCATCCTCGCTGAGCGTCTGAAGGTCAGCCGCAATACGGTGCGCGAGGCGCTGACGCGCTGGGAAGGGCTTGGCCTGGTCGAGCGCCGGCAGGGCTCGGGCACCTATCTCAAGGCCGCCGTCTCGCTCGACATGCTGCACATGCCGCTGACGCTTGCCGGCGGCAATGATTTCACCGGCCTGATGCGCACGCTGGAAATCCGCCGCGCGCTGGAAGCGGAAGCCGCCGCCCTTTGCGCCATTCGTGCCGACAGGGACGACCTCGCCGAGATCGAGCGCAAGCTCGACATCATGGAGGAAGAGTTTCTCAGCCGCGCCGGCATGTCGTCGGAAGAGGACTGGGAATTCCATCAGGCGATCTACCGCGCCTGCGGCAATCCGCTGTTCGAGCAGATTATCGCCGCCATGCACGAACTGTTCCACCGCTTCTGGGAACATCCGCTCGGCGTGCGCGATTTCGGCCACGCAAGCTTTCCCTACCACCGCACCATGTTCGACTGCATCGCCGCGCACGATCCGGAAGGCGCCCGGGCCGAAGCGCTGAAACTGATCGCCACGGTCGAGGACGATTTGAAGCGCGGCGCCGCCAACCTCAAACTTTCGGTCCGCACATGAACGAGCACAGCTTCGACCCAGGCATTTCCGGCAGCGACTATCTCGCCGAGGCGGCGACGCTTCTGGCGCATGACGACCCGTTCCCTGGCAATGCGGTGGTGCCGCCGATCTACCAGACCTCGCTGTTCACCTTCGCCAGCTATGCCGACATGGCCGACACCTTTGCCGGGCGCAGGAAGCAGCCGATCTATTCGCGCGGCGACAACCCGACGGTGATGGAATTCGAGTCACGCGTCGCAGCGCTCGAAGGTGCGGAAGCCGCGCGCGGATTCTCCAGCGGCATGGCGGCGATCAGCGCGACATTGCTTGCCTTTGTCGGCGCCGGCGAGCGCATCGTTGCGGTGCGCAACTGCTATGGTGACGCCTACCGACTGTTCGAGCGGTTGTTCCCGCGCCTGCACATCAAGGTCGACTATGTCGACGGCTCCGATCCGGATGCGGTGGCCGCGGCTCTTCCCGGCGCCAAACTGCTCTACCTGGAAAGCCCGACCTCGATGACGTTCGAGCTGCAGGATCTCGAACATCTGACGCGGCTGGCGAAAGAGCAGGGCATCGTCACCACCATCGACAATTCCTGGGCGACGCCGGTGTTCCAGAAGCCGATCCTGCACGGCGTCGATCTGGTGCTGCATTCCGCCTCGAAATATCTCGGCGGTCACAGCGACACCGTCGCCGGCGTGGTGGCCGGCTCGGCCGCTCACATCAAGCATATTAACGACCAGACCTATTCGCAGCTCGGCGCAAAGCTGTCGCCCTTCGAGGGCTGGCTTTTGCTGCGCGGCCTGCGCACGCTGCCGCTGAGGCTGCCGCATCACATGAAGAGCGGGCTCACCATCGCCGAGCGGCTGAAGGCGCATGACAAGGTCGAGCGGGTCAATCATCCCGCCTATTCCAACCATCCCGGCAAGAAGACGCTTGCCGGCTATGCCGGGCTGTTCTCCTTCGAGGTGACGGAGGATGTCGACATTCCCGCTTTCGTCGATGCGCTGAAATTTTTCCGCATCGGCGTCAGCTGGGGTGGTCATGAAAGCCTGGTCGTGCCGGCAAAGGCCTCGCTCGAGCAGACGCCGGGTCTCAATTCGATGGCGCGCTTCGGCGTCAGCCCCCGAACCATCCGCTTCAATGTCGGATTGGAAAGCGTCGAAGACCTCTGGGCCGACATCGGCCAGGCCTTCGACAAAGCAAAAAAATGACTGGGTTCAAAATGGGAGTTCTGAACATGAAAAGACTGAGCATCATGCTTGCCACCGCTGCCGGCCTGGCGATGTCCGCCAGCGGCGCATTGGCCGACACCACCCTCAAGCTGGTCGAGGTCATCACCAGCCCGCAGCGCACCGAATTCCTGAAGAAGCAGATCGCCGAGTTCGAGGCCGCCAATGCCGGCGTCAAGGTCGAGGTGGTCTCGCTGCCCTGGGGTCAGGCCTTCGAGAAATTCCTCACCATGGTGCAGGCCGGCGATACGCCCGACATCGTCGAGATGCCGGAGCGCTGGATGGGCCTCTACGCCACCAACGGCCAGCTCGAGGATCTCGGTCCCTACATGGCCAAATGGGATGATGCCAAAACGCTCGGCGACCGCGCCAAGCAGTTCGGCTCGACCGTCAACAACACCCAGTTCATGATCCCGTACGGCTACTATGTGAATGCGCTGTTCTGGAACAAGAAGCTGTTCAAGGAGGCCGGTCTCGACGGCCCGCCGGCGACACTCGACGACTTCATCGCCGACTCCAAGAAGATCTCCGCCATTCCAGGCAAGTACGGCTATTGCTTGCGCGGTGGGCCGGGCGCCTTCAACGGCATGCACATGTTCATGAACATCGCCGCTGGCAAGGGCGGCTACTTCAACGAGGACGGCACCTCGACCATCAACGAGGAGGGCTCGGTCAAGGGCCTGCAGATGCTGGCCGACATGTACAAGGACGGGCTGGCGCCCAAGGATGCGGTGAGTTGGGGCTTTAACGAGACCGTCACCGGCTTCTATTCCGGCACCTGCGCCATGCTCAACCAGGATCCGGATGCGCTGATCGGCATTGCCGACAAGATGAGTGCCGACGATTTTGCCGTGGCGCCGCTGCCTGTGGGGCCAAGCGGCAAATCCTATCCGACGCTGGGCTATGCCGGCTGGGCGATGTTCGCCAATTCGCAGCACAAGGACGATGCCTGGAAGCTGATGGCGACGCTGTTGTCGCCCAAGGACAATCTCGAATGGGCCAAGGAAGTCGGCGTCGTGCCGATCCACAATGGCGCCGACCAGGATGCCCACTTCAAGACCGAGCAGTTCAAAGGCTGGTTCACCGAACTCAGCGACACTTCCAAATATGAAATGGTGACGCCGCCGACACATCTGGAGAACCTCGGCAATTTCGTCGACCAGGTGGCGATCAAGAATTTCCAGGAAGTGCTGCTCGGCCAGAAGTCGGCCAAGGACGTTGCCGATCAATGGGCCGCGTTCCTGACCAAGGAACAGCAGGACTGGCTGGCCAAGAACAAGAAGTAGTTCTTCCACCTTCTCCCCGTTTACGGTGAGAAGGTGGCCCGAATGCATGTCGCCCAAAAGTGCGTAGCGGTTTTGGGACAACGACATGCACAGACAGGCCCGGATGAGGGGCAGCGCGAGCACCCCAAGGCTGGCGCCGCCCCTCATCTGCCTGCCGGCATCTTCTCCCCGTGAACGGGGAGAAGGGTGCTGTTGCCGCTGTCGGCACCCACCCATGATTGTTGAGCGCTAATGACTTATGCCGTGTCCGAAATACGATCCGCCGGCCGGCCGCGAAAGAAGCGGCTGACGCATGCAGCAATCGAGCCCTGGCTTTATCTCAGCCCGGCGATCGTTCTGCTGGTCGTGGTGCTGCTGGTGCCGCTGATCATCGGCATCAGCTATTCGTTCCGGAAGTTCTCCGCCTTCAAATCCGAATATGTCGGTCTAGGCCAGTATCAGGCGATGCTGACCGACCAGGTGCTGGGGCAGGCGCTGGTCAACACGCTGTGGTGGACCGTCGCCAGCCTGTTCTTCCAGTTCTTCCTCGGCCTGGGTCTGGCGTTGCTGCTCGACAAACCGTTTGTCGGGCGCAAGTTCGTGCAGGCGGTGGTGTTCCTGCCCTGGGCGGTGCCATCTTTCCTGTCGGGCCTGACCTGGGCGTGGCTGTTCAATCCGATCATCGGACCACTGCCGCATTGGCTCTTCACGCTCGGGCTGAAGGCCGAGCCGACCAATGTGCTGTCCGATCCGGCGACCGCCATGTGGGGGCCGATCATCGCCAACATCTGGTTCGGCATTCCGTTCTTCGCCATCACGCTGCTGGCGGCGCTGAAGTCGATCCCGTCGGAACTGCATGAGGCGGCCGCAATCGACGGCGCTTCGCCTTGGCAGCGCTTCACCAAGGTGACGCTGCCGTTCCTAGCGCCGACCATCGTCATCACCGTCATGCTGCGTACGATCTGGATCGCGACCTTCGCCGATCTGATCTTCGTCATGACCGAGGGCGGGCCGGCCGGCTCGACCAGCACGGTGCCGGTCTACATCTATGTCAGCGCCTTCAAGTCGCTGGACAAGGGCTATGCCTCCGCGGTGGCGGTGCTGCTACTGGTACTGCTCATCGCCTATGCGATCGCGCTGATCGCCATCCGCCGGTTGCTGGTGAGGCACGTCTGATGATTGCCGGACGCTCTACCTCCTCGCGCATCTTCAGCGGCGTCGGCCTCTACGCGGCGATTGCCGCCTATATGATCTTCGCCCTGTTCCCGATCTTCTGGACGCTGAAGATTTCGGTGACGCCGGAGCGGCTGCTCTATTCCGAGGGCATCACGCTGTGGCCGTCGCAGACGACCTTCCGCAACTTCATCACTGTCCTGGAAGCCTCTGACTTCCCCCGCTATTTCCTCAACAGCGTCATCGTCTCGGTGTCGACCGCGGCGCTCGTCACGGTCATCGCCACCCTCGCCGGCTACGCCATGTCGCGCTTCACCTTTCGCGGCAAGGCGACCCTGGCGATCATGCTTTTGCTCACGCAAACCTTTCCGCTGGTGATGGTCATTCCGCCGATCTACCGCGTCATGGGCGAGCTTGGCCTGACCAACAGCCTGGTCGGTCTGATCATCATCTACACGGCCTTCAACACCGCCTTCGCCACCTTCCTGATGCAGTCCTTCTTCGACGGCATTCCGAAGGATCTGGAGGAAGCGGCGATGATCGACGGCTGCACGCGGGCGCAGGCGATGCGCAAGGTGATCGTGCCGCTGACCTTGCCCGGCATGGGCGCCACGCTTGGCTTCGTCTTCACCGCCGCCTGGAGCGAATTGCTGTTCGCGCTGATGCTCATTTCCAGCGACGACCAGAAGACGTTTGCCGTCGGCCTGCTCACCTATATCGGCAAGTTCGCCGTCGACTGGGGGCAGATGATGGCGGCGTCGATCCTGGCGCTGATCCCGGTCTGTATCTTCTTCGCCTTCCTGCAACGCTATCTCGTCACCGGCCTCACCGCCGGCGCGGTCAAAGGATAATCGATGGCTTCCGTCACGCTGCAAAACGTCGAGAAGGACTACGGTTCGCTGCGCATCCTGCACGGCGTCGACCTCGAGATCGCCGATGGCGAGTTCGTCGTGCTGGTCGGCCCGTCCGGCTGTGGCAAGTCGACCCTTTTGCGCATGATTGCCGGGCTGGAGGAGGTGTCGGGCGGCGAGATCCATATCGGCGATCGGCTGGTCAACGATGTCGCGCCGAAGGACCGCGATATTGCCATGGTGTTCCAGTCCTACGCGCTCTATCCGCACATGGACGTGTCGTCGAATATGGGCTTCAGCCTGCTTTTGAAGAAGGCGGAGAAGACGACGATCGACGGCAGGGTAGGGGCGGCGGCCAAGCGCCTCGGCCTCGACAGTTTCCTCGGACGTCTGCCCAGGCAACTGTCCGGCGGCCAACGCCAGCGCGTGGCCATGGGCCGCGCCATCGTGCGCGACCCCAAAGTGTTCCTGTTCGACGAACCGCTCAGCAATCTCGACGCCAAATTGCGCGTGCATATGCGCGCCGAGATCAAGGCCCTGCACCAGCAGCTCAAGACCACATCGGTCTATGTCACCCACGACCAGATCGAAGCCATGACTATGGCCGACCGCATCGTCGTCATGCATGACGGCTATGTGCAGCAGGTCGGGCATCCCCTGGAACTCTACGATCGGCCGCTCAATACTTTCGTGGCCGGCTTCATCGGCTCGCCCGGCATGAATTTCTTTCCGGCGACAGTCGCCAAGGGCGGCAAGGTGGATGCGGTGCTGGCCGACAGCCAGAAGCTGAGATTGCCGGATGGATTGCCGCTCACGGATGGTGACAAGCTCACCGTCGGGTTACGGCCGGAGCACATCCAGCTCGCCGACGACGGAGGGCTCATGGCAGAGGTCGAGGTGGTCGAGCCGCTCGGCCTGTCGACGCAGTTCTATGTCCGGCTCGCCAATCAGCTGGTTTGTGTCTTCGTCATGGGACGCAGCACTATCCGGCCGGGCGACACGGTAAGACTGTCTGCCGATCCGGCGGCCCTGCATCTGTTCGATCCCGCAAGCGGCAACCGCATCGGGTAATCCTATCGAAGGCTGCCCAGGCTGGCATACATGCCGGTGGTGCGGAACTGCGTCGGGTTGATGCCGTAGAGCCGGCGGAAGACTTTCGAGAAATAGTTGGCGTCCTCGAAGCCGCACAGGATGGCGACCTCCTTGACTGGCAGGAAATCGGCTTTGGTTAGCAGCTTCGCCGCCCGCTGCAGCCGCTGCTGCAGCACGAACTCGGCCGGCGGGACGCCTTCGCTCTCGGCGAAGCAGCGCGAGAAATGGGCGCGGCTGAGGCCGCTGATCTGGACGAGCTCGGCCACGGGCAAGGGCTTGTCGAGATTGGCGTTGATATGATCGATGACCGGCTGCATGACGCTCTGTTTCTCAGTGAAGGCGTGCGAGCCGAAGACATCGTCGTAAAGCGCCATCGCCGCCTCATAGGCGATTGCCGAAGCAGCGCCAGGCGAAGCGCCACCCTTGATCAGGCGCAGGCTGCAATCGGCGAGATGATCGATCGTCTCCGGCTGCAGCCGAAACACCGGGCCGGAGACGCTGAGTATGGATTTGTGGACGCGCAGCGCCTCCTCGCCATTCATCGAGATCCAGAAATATTCCCAGCGGTCGCCCTTCTCCAGCCAGTAGCGATGGTTGTGTGGCACCAGCACCAGCAGCGTGTCGTTGGCCTGCAGGCGGTAGTTGCGGTTCTCGTAGCGCAGCTGGCCGGTGCCGCTGATCGTGTGCTGCAGCACGGTGAACGGTGTCTGGCCGCGCTTGCGCCCATCCCAGTCATAGGTCACGCCCTCGCGTACTTCATAGCCGGTGCTGGTTGGCATGGCATGCAGGCGCTGGCGGCCGCGCGGCAGCGAGATGGTGCGCATCAACTGTCCGTTGGCGATCAGATCATGCAGCACAAAATTACCCTCGAAAGCATAATCGTTCTCTGGCCGCGCCCTGGAATAACGGCATAATCCAAATCCTGAGAACGCGAAAGACCCGCGGTCGAGGAGCGGGCGGGGAGGAGAACGAGCCGGAATTCCGGCTCGAATGGCATGCGCGCCGAGGCGAGCCGCCATTCCCTTTCCTGTTGCTCCTTACCCGGCATTTCGAATGCATCGAGGTGAGGTGATGAGTTTCAAAATCGCTATTATCGGCGCCGGCAGCGTCGGCTTCACCAAGAAGCTGTTCACGGATATTTTGTGCGTCCCGGAATTCAGCGACATCGAATTCGCGCTGACCGATCTCAGCGAACACAATCTGCAAATGATCAAGGCGATCCTCGACCGCATCGTCGAGGCCAACAAGCTGCCGACCAGGGTGACGGCGACGACCGACCGCCGCAAGGCGCTGGAAGGCGCGCGCTACGTCATCAGCTGCGTCCGGGTGGGCGGGCTCGAAGCCTATGCCGACGATATCCGCATTCCCTTGAAATACGGCATCGACCAGTGCGTCGGTGACACGATTTGCGCCGGGGGCATCCTCTACGGCCAGCGCAACATCCCGGTCATCCTCGACTTCTGCAAGGATATATTGGAGGTCGCCGAGCCAGGCGCCAAATTCCTCAACTATGCCAACCCGATGGCGATGAACACCTGGGCGGCGATCGAATATGGCAAGGTCGATACGGTCGGCCTCTGCCACGGTGTCCAGCACGGCGCCGAACAGATCGCCGAAGTGCTCGGCGCCAAGTCGCACAGCGAACTCGATTATGTCTGCTCCGGTATCAACCACCAGACCTGGTTCATCGATTTGCGGCTCAACGGCCGCAAGATCGGCAAGGACGAACTGGTGGCTGCCTTCGAGGCGCATCCGGTCTATTCGCAGCAGGAAAAGCTGCGCATCGACGTGCTGAAGCGCTTCGGCGTCTACTCCACCGAAAGCAACGGTCATCTCTCCGAATATCTGCCCTGGTATCGCAAGCGGCCGGACGAAATCACCCGCTGGATCGACATGTCCGATTGGATCCATGGCGAGACCGGCGGCTATCTTCGCTACTCCACGGAAACCCGCAACTGGTTCGAGACGGAATATCCGCAATTCCTCGAAGCGGCGTCGAAGCCGCTCGACGTATCGAAGCGCTCGAACGAGCATGCCAGCCATATTCTCGAAGCGCTGGAGACGAACCGCGTCTATCGCGGCCACTTCAACGTCAAGAACGCCGGCATCATCACCAATCTGCCGCAGGACGCGATCATCGAATCGCCCGGTTTCGTCGATCGCTTCGGCATCAACATGGCGTCAGGCATCACGCTGCCGGAAGCCTGCGCGGCCACCTGCATGGCTTCGATCAACGTTCAGCGCATGTCGGTGCATGCGGCTGTTACGGGCGACATTGACCTGCTCAAGCTCGCGGTGCTGCACGATCCGCTGGTGGGTGCGGTGTCGACGCCGGAAGAGGTCTGGCAGATGGTCGACGAGATGGTCGTCGCCCAGGCGCGTTGGCTGCCGCAATACGCCGATGCCGTGCCGGCCGCCAAGGAGCGGCTTTCGAAATCGATGGTGAAAACCCGCGACTGGGCGGGTGCGGCGCGGCGCAAAGTGCGCTCGATCGAGGAACTGCGCGCCGAAAAAACGGCCCTGAAACAGGCCGGCTGAGAATGCTGGCAGGCGGACAGCGGGAGGCCGGTTCGCCAATCAGCCGTCATGAATAGATGCGGCAGCAGCAGACGTCGAAACATCTGGGAGGAACACAATGAGGAACTTTCGTGGAATTGGCATTCTCGCCGGTCGAAGAATTGGCATTCTCGCCGGGCGAAGAATTGGCATTCTCGCCGGGCTGGCGCTGAGCGTCTCGGCATTGGCGCTTGGCAGTGCATACGCGTCCGAGCCGACCACGCCGCCGGCGCCGGCGGCGTTTCCCGCCGAGGGCAAGATCAAATACGTCGCCCGCGAT
Source organism: Mesorhizobium sp. M0317 (assembly GCF_040321555.1). NCBI lineage: Bacteria > Pseudomonadati > Pseudomonadota > Alphaproteobacteria > Hyphomicrobiales > Phyllobacteriaceae > Mesorhizobium > Mesorhizobium sp. M0317. The sequence goes on from NZ_JAMYRV010000023.1 coordinate 95,798, forward strand.
TCCATCCTGGAGTTCAAGGCGCTGCCCGAATATCACGAGCCCGAGTGGGTCACCGAGAAATACGTCAAGACTGGCAAGCTGCCGCCGGTCAAGGATCGCCTGCCGAAGGAGCCGCTGGTGTTCAAGACCGGCAACATGCCGGACGGCATCGGCGTTTATGGCGACACCATGCGCCACGTCATTGGCGGCCGGCCGGAAGGCTGGAATTATGGCGCCGGCCAGACCCAAGGATGGGGCGGCATCGACATCGGCCTTTCGGAATGCCTGACGCGCACCGCGCCTTTGTTCCAGGTCGAGGCCAAGGACACCGAGCCGCTGCCCAACCTCGCCAGGAGCTGGGACTGGTCGAAGGATGGCCACACGCTGACCATGCACCTGGTCGAAGGCGCCAAATGGTCTGACGGCGTTGCCTTCAATGCCGACGATGTCATGTTCTACTGGGACGATGAGGTCGTCGACCCCAATGTCTCGCCGTTGAACGGCGCCACAGCGGAAACCTTCGGTGTCGGCACGACGCTGAAGAAGGTCGACGACTACACCGTCGAGTGGACCTTCAAGGACGCTTTCCCCAAACAGTATCTCTACGCCATGGCCTACGGCACCTTCTGCCCCGGCCCGGCGCATATCCTGAAGCCGCAGCATCCGAAGTACTCGAAGAATACCTACGAGCAGTTCAAGAACGCGTTCCCGCCGGAATATATGAACATTCCGGTGATGGGTGCCTGGGTGCCGGTGGAGTATAGGCCCGACGACATCATCGTCTTGCGCCGCAATCCCTACTACTGGAAGGTCGACGAGAAGGGCAACCAGCTGCCCTATCTCAACGAACTGCACTACAAGCTGTCGACCTGGGCCGACCGCGACGTGCAGGCGGTGGCAGGGGCCGCCGACTTCTCCAACCTCGAGCAGCCGGAGAATTTCGTCGCTTCGCTGAAGCGAGCGGCGGACAAGGACGCGCCGGCCCGGCTCGCCTTTGGCCCGCGCCTGATCGGCTACAATCTGCGCATGAACTTTTCCGCCAATGGCTGGGGCAATCCCGACGAACGCGGCCAGGCGATCCGCGAGCTCAATCGCAATGAGGACTTCCGCAAGGGCATCACCATGGCGCTCGACCGCAAGGCGCTCGGCGACTCGCTGGTCAAGGGGCCGTTCACCGCCATCTACCCCGGTGGCTTTTCCTCGGGCACCAGCTTCTATGACCGCAACTCGACCGTCTACTATCCCTTCGACATCGAGGGCGCCAAGGCGGAACTGGCCAAGGCTGGTCTCAAGGATACGGATGGCGACGGCTTCGTGAACTTCCCGGCCGGGACCGCCGGCGGCAAGAATGTCGAGATCGTGATGCTGGTCAACAATGACTACGGCACTGACAAGAGCCTCGCCGAAGGCGTCGTCGGCCAGATGGAAAAGCTTGGCATCAGGGTCGTGCTCAACGGCCTCAACGGCACCCAGCGTGATGCCTCGCAATATTCCGGCCGCTTCGACTGGCTGATCAGGCGCAACGAGCAGGAGCTGACTTCCGTCGTGCAGAATACCGTGCAACTCGCGCCCGTCGGACCCAAGACCAGCTGGGATCACCGCGCGCCCGAAAGCGGCGTGGTCGACCTGATGCCGTTCGAAAAGGAGCTTGTCGACATCGTCAACAAGTTCGTCTCCTCGTCAGACAATGACGAGCGCGCCAGCCTGATGAAGACGTTCCAGAAGATCTCGACGGAGCATGTCTACAATATCGGACTGACCGAATATCCCGGCGCCCTGATCATCAACAAGCGCTTCTCCAACATCCCGCAGGGAACGCCGATCTTCATGTTCAACTGGGCCGAGGATTCGATCGTGCGCGAACGCGTCTTCGTCGCCGCCGACAAGCAGCAGAAATACGAACTCTTTCCCGACCAGCTTCCCGGCAAGCCCGGCGACAAGGGTCCGACGAACTGAGTTTCCTCCCCTGGCTGACGCCCGGGGGGGCGGCGGGGGGGGCGGGGGGGGGGGGGGGGGCGGGGGCCCCCGTATAACGACCGGGGGGGGGACGCGGGGGGGCGGGGGGGT
>NZ_JAMYRV010000024.1:0-95823 GCF_040321555.1 Mesorhizobium sp. M0317
TTCCTACTTCCTACTTCCTACTTCCTACTTCCTACTTCCTACTTCCTACTTCCTACTTCCTACTTCCTACTTCCTACTTCCTACTCCCTACCTCACCACCCTCACCACCGTCCGGTCCGACACCAGCGGCAACAGCCGCGCCATTGTCCGCGCTGTCACCGCCACGCAGCCTTGCGTCGGTGTGAAGCCTGGGCGCGCCAGATGGAAGAAGATGGCGCTGCCGCGGCCGCGCCGGCGCGGCGCCATGTTCCAGTCGAGCACCAGGCAGGCGTCATAGAGGCGGTCGTCGCGCCGCATTCGCTCATGGCTGGCGCCATAAGGGATTTTCACCGGCCGGTTGTAGTTGCGGTCGTCCGGCACCTCGCACCAGCCGAGATCGGCGCCGAGCGGCGCCATCGCCAGCCGGGTTTTGCGGCCGGCCGCGAAATGATCGCCCCGAAAATATCCTGACAAAATCCGCATCTCGCCAAGCGGCGTCGCACCGTCGCCTTCGCGCTTATTGGCCGAGATGCCGCCGCGTCCGAGCGCACAGGCAAACACCTTGCTGCCGGCCTGCAATATCCCCTGGCTGGGGTTGCCCGGCCTCGCCCGAACCACCAGCACACGCAGCCTTTTCGGCAAAATTGCGCCGGCTGCATTGCGATCGCGTTTTTTCTTGTATGATCGTGTCACGGAACAAATCACTGTGATCGGACTGTTGCGCCGGTCAGCTTCCGCATAAATGGGGGGCGGTCAACTGAAAATTCTTTTCAAAACAATGGATTGATCCATGACATCACGTACCATTCTGATCGTTGACGATGATGACGACCTGCGCGGAACCCTCGTCGAGCAACTGGCCCTTTACGAAGAATTCGACGTCTTGCAGGAAGCGACCGCCGCCAAAGGCGTCGCCGCGGCGCGCGGCGGGCTCATCGACCTGCTCATCATGGATGTCGGGCTGCCGGACATGGATGGCCGCGAGGCGGTGAAGATCCTGCGCAAGGGCGGCTACAAGGCGCCGATCATCATGCTGACCGGCCACGATACCGATTCCGACACAATTCTGGGCCTCGAGGCCGGCGCCAACGACTATGTCACAAAGCCGTTCCGCTTCGCCGTGCTGCTCGCCCGCATACGCGCACAACTGCGCCAGCACGAGCAGAGCGAGGACGCCACCTTTTCGGTCGGGCCCTACACGTTCAAGCCCAGCCAGAAGCTTCTGATCGACCAGCGCGGCGGCAAGGTGCGGCTGACCGAGAAGGAAGCCTCGATCATCAAATATCTCTATCGAGCCGACCAGAAGGTGGTGACGCGCGACGTCCTGCTTGAGGAAGTGTGGGGCTACAATTCCGGCGTCACCACGCACACGCTGGAAACTCACGTCTACCGGCTGCGCCAGAAGATCGAGCGCGATCCTTCCAATGCTGAAATTCTTGTGACAGAAAGCGGCGGCTACAAGCTGGTTCCTTAAACTTTTCATTGTTCAATAAGCGGTCGGGGCGGGACTGTTTCGGGGAGGATCCGGCTGGGGGAGCCTGGATCGGCCCGCTGCGCAGATTGAAGTGTTAGAGCGTCCTTTGCGCGTCCAATTGGACACGCGGCGCTCTAAGGGAGGGATTGGACTGACCGTTCGGGGACGCAGCTAGAGATGGCGCTGGATGACGACATCCGCATCCTGTCCGCCGTGAAGCTCTTTGAGGGTTTCACGCAGGAACAGCTGCGCCTGCTCGCCTTCGGCGCCGAAGCCACCCATCTGCAGGCCGACCGCAAGCTGTACCGCGAGGATGACGAAGCCGACTCAGCCTATATCGTGGTCAGTGGCCGCATCGTGCTCTATCGCGAGCAGGGTGGCGACCGCATCCCGATCGGCACCGCCGGCCCCGGCACGATCCTCAGCGAACTGGCGCTGATCGCCGACTCAAGACGGCTGACCAGCGCCTCGGCCGAGACCGATTCGGAAGTGATAAGGTTGAGCCGCAAGATGTTTCGCCGCATCCTGGAGGAATATCCCGAAGTGGCGGTGAAACTGCACCAGCGAATCCTCGATGATTTTCAGGCCATGATCGCCCGCATCGAGAAGTTGGCCCCAAGGTTTGGCGAGTAGGTCCCCGCGACCGCGCTCACGCTTGGGTGTGTCGAGATTCAGGTCAGGCCGAGTCGAAAATGGCTGATACCGAGAACCAGAGCGGAGCGTACTCAAAGTACGCACCGGAAGCGCAGGTATCGGCCATTTGCAGGCCGGCCTCACCTGAATATCGACACGCCTAATCCAGGTCGAACCGCGCAATCACCGGCACATGGTCCGAGGGCCGCTCCCAGCCACGCGCCTCTCGCAGGATCTCATAGCCGGCAAAGCTCGGCACCAGGTTCGGTGACGACCAGACATGGTCGAGCCGGCGGCCGCGGTTCGAGGCTTCCCAGTCCCGCGCGCGATAGCTCCACCAGGTGTAGAGCTTCTGCTCTGGCGGCACGTCGAGCCGCATCAGGTCGACCCAGTCGCCAGCGATCCGCATCGCGTCGAAATTTTGCGTCTCGACCGGCGTGTGGCTGACGACGTTGAGCAATTGCTTGTGCGACCAGACATCGTGCTCCTGCGGCGCGATGTTGAGGTCGCCGACCAGGATCGAGGCCGACACCTCGTCATGCGCGGCGCGGATGGCGTTCATCTCGGCAACGAAATCGAGCTTGTGGCGGAACTTGCGGTTGATCTCCGGATCGGGCTCGTCGCCGCCGGCCGGCACGTAGAAATTGTGGACCAGGATTGCCTTGCCGCCGGCCTGCACCTTGACCGACAGATGCCGGCTGTCATCGATCTCGCAGAAGCGCCGTTTCTCGACAATCTCGATCGGCCGCCGCGCCACCGTCGCAACGCCGTGATAGCCCTTCTGGCCATGGAAGGCGATGTGCTCGTAGCCGGCCTTGCGGAACGCCTTTTCCGGAAACAGCTCGTCGGGAACCTTCGTCTCCTGCAGGCAAAGCACATCGGGCGCCTGCTCCGTCAGCAGCCGCTCGACGATCGGCATGCGCAGGCGCACGGAGTTGATGTTCCAGGTGGCGATGCAGAAGGGCATGCGGCGGTCCGAACAAGGTCGCCGATCTACTGCCAGCCGAGCGCCACAAACACAAGCCAGCCTTTGCGGGCGGCGGCCCTGATTCAGGTCAGGCCGAGTCGAAAATGGTGGTCTCCGAGAACCGGAGCGGAGCGTACTTAAACCACGTGAGCGCCGGAAGCGCAGGAGATCGCCATTTGCAGGCCGGCCTGACCGGATCTAGCGGTGGTTGGTGTTCAGCTCGCGGTTCGCCGTATAGTCGATGGCGAACGTATCCGCAGGGAAGCTGACGCCTTCCTTGGTGTTGTAGATCATCACCGTGGTGTCCTTGCCCTGCGCGTCGGTGATGGTCCACTGGCGCAGATCATAGGATTTCGGATCGAACATCATGGTGATCTTCGAATTGCCGAACACCGACTTGTCGGCAAGCTGGATGGTGGTGAGGTCGCTCTCTTCCTTGATCGATTTGACGCGGCCGCCCGAGAGGTCGATCTTGGTGTCGAGCAACAGCTTCAGCGGTGTCTTCGACAACGGATAGAGATCGGACGTTTTCAGCCGCTTGTTGAGGATGACCACCGACTTGCCGTCGGAAATCACCCGGAAATTCGACTTGCCGTCATAGTTGAAGCGAATCTTGCCTGGCCGCTCAAGGAAGAACTTGCCGCCGGTCTGCTGGTTGTTGGGGCCGAACTGGACGAACTCGCCGCTCATCGATTTGACCGAGGAGAAATGGTCGGCGATCTTTTGCGCCGTCGGCGGCACCGCCGCCTGCGCCGAGGCCAAGAGCTGGAACCCCGGCACGACGTTGATGGCCGCGGCGCCGGCAAGCATCAGGCCAAGGCCGAGCAACTGGCGACGGTTTGGAGCGAAATCGCTGATCGCGGAAAGATCGTTTTTCATGCCGGTCACTCTCGTGTGGTGTGTGTCTCGTTGCAGTCCGTGGACCCCCAGTTAGACTTAAGTTTGGCGGCCGGACAGCGCTCAGTCGCTGTAACGCGCCAAAAGGTTCAAGGTTGCCGCCGGGCCGTATCGGCTGATCAGAACTTGTCGTCCTCGGTCGGCACCAGGATTTCGCGTTTGCCGGCATGGTTGGCCGGGCCGACAATGCCTTCCTTCTCCATCTTCTCGATGATCGAGGCGGCGCGGTTGTAGCCGATGCCGAGCCGGCGCTGGATATAGCTGGTCGACGCCTTGCCGTCGCGCAGTACGACCGAGACCGCCTGGTCGTAGGGATCGTCGGAATCCTCGAAATTGCTGTTGCCGCCACCACCAGCGCCGCCCTTGCCCGACGGCTCGTCATCGTCCTCGCCGTCATCCTCGGTGATGGCGTCGAGATATTCGGGCACCCCCTGCAGCTTCAGATGGGCGACGATCTTCTCGACCTCGTCGTCGGCGACGAATGGGCCGTGCACGCGCTGGATGCGGCCGCCGCCGGCCATGTACAGCATGTCGCCCATGCCGAGCAGCTGCTCGGCGCCCTGCTCGCCCAGAATGGTGCGGCTGTCGATCTTCGACGTCACCTGAAAGGAGATACGGGTCGGGAAATTGGCCTTGATGGTGCCGGTGATGACGTCGACCGACGGACGCTGCGTCGCCATGATGACATGGATGCCGGCCGCGCGCGCCATCTGTGCCAGGCGCTGCACCGCGCCTTCGATGTCCTTGCCGGCGACCATCATCAAATCGGCCATTTCGTCGATGATGACGACGATGTAGGGCATCGGCTCGAGATCGAGGTTCTCGGTCTCGTAGATCGCCTCGCCGGTCTGGCGGTCGAAGCCGGTCTGCACGGTGCGCGAGATTTTTTCGCCCTTCTTTTCAGCCAACTGCACGCGCGCGTTGAAGCCGTCGATGTTGCGCACGCCGACCTTGGACATCTTGCGGTAGCGGTCCTCCATCTCGCGCACGGTCCATTTCAACGCCACCACCGCCTTCTTCGGGTCGGTGACCACCGGCGTCAGCAGGTGCGGGATGCCGTCATAGACGGAGAGTTCGAGCATCTTCGGGTCGATCATGATCAGCCGGCAGTCCTGCGGCGTCAGCTTGTAGAGCAGCGACAGGATCATGGTGTTGATGGCGACGGACTTGCCGGAGCCGGTGGTGCCTGCGACCAGCACATGCGGCATCTTGGCGATGTCGACGATAACCGCCTCGCCATTGATGGTCTTGCCCAGCGCCAGCGCCAGCTTGGACTTGGTCGTCTCGAAATCGCGGCTGGCCAGGATCTCCCGGAGATAGACGGTCTCGCGCTTGGCATTTGGCAATTCGATGCCGATGGCGTTGCGGCCGGGCACCACGGCGACGCGGCAGGCAATGGCGCTCATCGAGCGGGCGATGTCGTCGGACAGGCCGATGACGCGCGACGATTTGATGCCGGGCGCCGGCTCCAACTCATAGAGCGTGACCACCGGGCCGGGCCGTACCGCGATAATCTCGCCCTTGACGCCGAAATCCTCCAGAACGCCTTCGAGCAGGCGCGCATTCTGCTCCAGCGCGTCCTTGGACAGGCTGGCGTCGCGCACCACGTTCTTCGGCTCCGACAGGAAATGCAGCGACGGCATTTCGAATGTTTCCGAGCCGATCAGCGAGGTCTGCGCCTCGCGCTGGACGCGCGCGCCGGGAGCGGGACGCGGCGCAGGTGCGGCGACGCGGGTCGCCGCATCGGAGCGGAAGTTCTGCACCTTGGCGTTTGGCGCGGCACGGCGCTGGACCGGCTCGTCGTCGAGTTCGACCTCCTCGTCGCCATTGTCGAAACCGGCATCGAGGACGTCGTCATCGTCCGGATCGACGGAAACGCTGCGGTCATTGACCATGGCGGCGAAGAACTCCGGCTCGACGCGGGCGCGGCCATCCGGGCTCATCCGCGCTTCGGCGAATTCCGCCGATTCGACCCGTTCGGCGGCGCGGCGCCATGCGGTGGAGCGCTGCTCCATCTCCGGCTCGAACTCGTCGCGCTCCTGCTGGCGGCGCACAGCCCGGCGATGCATCCAGGCGCGGAAAGACAGCCACCAGTGGGTAACGGCGCCGAGCGCCAGTATCCCCTCGTCGCCCTCGTCCTCGTCTTCGTCGAAGAGCAGGTCGTCCTCTCGGGGATCGGGCTCCGCGGTGCGCTCCATGACGGCAAAGCCGTTCTTGCGCGCAATCAGCGCCGAGCCATAGGCAAACAGCCACAGCGCCGGCGCAATGAGCACCATGGCAATGATGCTGGCAACGATGCCGGTCGGGTAGCCGCCAATGACCACGCCCGGAATATTGAGCACCATGTCGCCGAACACGCCGCCGAGGCCGGTCGGCAACGGCCACGTCTTGGGCGGCACCACGCAGCCGGCCATCGCCGCCGCGAGCAGCGCGAAGCCGAACCAGGCAAGGCCGCGCTTCGGCAGCCTGTCGACGCCGCGCGCCGAAAACAGGAGAAAGCCCCAGATCACCGCCGGCACCAGGGCGGCGACCGCGGCAAGGCCGAAGAACTGCATGGCGAGGTCGGAGAATACCGCGCCCGCATAACCCATGGCGTTGGTGACGATGTTGTCGGTGGCGTGCGAGAAGCTGGGATCGGCGACGTTCCAGGTCGCCAGCGCCGCGACGCCAAAGGCGACCAGCGCAAACAGGCCGGCGCCGACCAGCCGCCCGACCTGGCGCCGCGCGAATGCCTGGATGCCGTGCCCCGTATCGGTCAGCGCGAGCGGTGCTGAAGCCCCTGAACGCATGCTTCGTTCCCCGTCTGTCATGGACTGGCCGGGCGCATGACGCACTCCGGCAGATTCGGATGTCAGACTATCGGGGGGAAGGTTAAGGCCGCATTAACTATACGGCAGCCGGAGCCACGATCTTGCTCACTCCACTGTAGGCAGTCTCAACAGTCCGGAACCAATCCGGTCGACGTCTCCCCGCTGGCGGCCATCACTAGAACGTGATTGCGCAGGGACCGAGACCTGCCAGCACGGTTGCCAAAAAGAGAGGCCCGGAATGACCCGGGCCTCAAAGCGTGAACTCCTTTCGGGAGCGTCACGACGGGATGGGAGAATGCGGGGCGCCCCCCCCCCCCCCGCGGTGCTTACGAGTGGTAGGCCGCTTCGCCATGCGAAGTCAGGTCGAGGCCTTCGCGCTCGGCGTCGGCTGTCGGACGCAGACCGATGATCAAGTCGACGACCTTGTAGAGGATTGCGCTGCCGATGCCCGACCACAGCAGGGTTACCAGGACGCCTTTGCCCTGTGCCAGGAGCTGCGTGGCCGTGCCGGCATAGCCGGCGGCGAAGTCGGCCGTCGAATAGTCGACGATGCCGGCGCCGCCGAGGGCGGGATTGACCAGAATGCCAGTGCCGAGCGCACCGATGATGCCACCGACGCAGTGGACGCCGAAGACATCGAGGCTGTCATCATAGTCGAACGTGTTCTTCACCACCGAGACGAAGAAGTAGCAGACGAAGGTGGCGACGATGCCAAGCACGATAGCGCCCATCGGGCCGGCAAAACCTGCAGCCGGCGTAATCGCGACGAGGCCGGTGACCGCGCCCGAAACAGCGCCGAGCATGGAGGCTTTGCCGCGCAGCAGCGATTCAAGCACGATCCAGGCCACTGCCGCCGCCGCCGTGGCGACGAAGGTGTTGATCATCGCCAGCACCGCATAGGCGTTTGCTTCGAGGTTCGAACCGGCGTTGAAGCCGAACCAGCCGACCCACAGCAATGAAGCGCCGACCATGGTCAGCGTCATCGAGTGCGGCGCCATGATGTCCTTCTTGTAGCCGATGCGCTTGCCGATCATCAGCGCGCCGACGAGACCGGCAATGCCCGCATTGATGTGAACGACCGTGCCGCCGGCGAAGTCGATGGCGCCGAAGCTGAAGATCAGGCCGGACGGGTCGGCATAGGCGCTCGGGCCGCCCCAGAACCAGACCATGTGCGCGATCGGGAAGTAGATTAACGTCACCCATAGGATAACGAAAAGGATCAAGGCGGAGAATTTGACGCGTTCGGCGAATGCGCCGACGATCAGGGCGGGCGTGATGCAGGCGAAGGTCATCTGGAAGACGACGAACACCAGTTCAGGAATGGCGACGCCCTTGCTGAAGGTTTCCGAAAGCGTCGATACGTTGACGCCGGAGAGAAACATCTTCGAAAGGCCGCCGACGAAGGCGTTGCCCGGGGTGAAGGCGAGGCTGTAGCCGTAGAAGACCCAGATGATCATGACCACGCTGGTGATGGTGAAGACCTGCATCAGCACCGACAGCATGTTCTTGGTACGAACCAGGCCGCCGTAGAAAAGCGCAAGGCCGGGAATGGTCATCAACAGCACCAGCACGGTGGAAATCATCATCCACGTGGTGTCGCCCTTGTCGACGGTAAAAGCCGGCGCTGCTGGCGCTGCCGCCGCGACGGCGGGAGCCGCCTCCTGCGCGAAGGCAGCAACCGTGCCCAATGCTCCGAGCGCTAAGGAGCCCAGCAGCGCGGAGCGCGCCACTGACTTCAAGGTGGAAGGTATATTCATTGAACTCTCCATTGGAATACGTGTTCGCCGCTCAAAGTGCGTCGGTGTCTGTTTCGCCGGTACGGATGCGCACCGCCTGATCGATGCCGAAGACGAAGATCTTGCCGTCGCCGATCTGGCCGGTCTTGGCCGCCGCCGTGATGGCTTCGACGGCCTTGTCGACCAGGTCTGTGCTAACCGCGACTTCGATCTTGATTTTCGGCAGGAAACTGACCGCGTATTCCGCCCCGCGATAGATTTCCGTGTGTCCCTTCTGACGCCCGTAGCCTTTGACTTCGGTGACGGTCAGGCCCTGGATGCCGACGGCGGTGAGCGCTTCGCGCACCTCGTCGAGCTTGAACGGCTTGATGATTGCCATCACGATTTTCATAAGGTTTCACCCTTTGCTGTTGCGGTCCCCCGCGTTTGCACACCTTCACCGATCCCAAAAAGCCCGGAGAGTGCCCAACAGGATTCAAGCTCCGTGCCAGTTGCCGAAGCAGGGTGTTAACTCATTGTAAACAAACGGATCGCTCGAGTCCCGGCGCCACGGTGCGCACTGTCAACGGACAGTCACTGATTAAAAAGTAGGCAATTTTTCGAAAATGCCTATTCCGCAGGCGGCCGCTTCAGCCGGATCAGGCCTTCCTGGGCAACCGAGGCGATCAGCGTGCCGTCGCGGGCAAACAGCGAGCCGCGGGTGAAGCCGCGCGACCCCTGCGTCGAGGGGCTGTCCTGCGTGTACAGGATCCAGTCATCGAGCGGATGGCTGCGATGGAACCACATCGCATGGTCGAGGCTCGCCGCCTGGATGTCGCGGTCGAAAATGGCGCGGCCGTGCGCAAAGGTCGAGGTGTCGAGCAGCGTCATGTCGGAGAGGTAGGCAAGCACCGCCGCCTGGATGCCGCGGTCGGCCGGCACCGGGCCGGTGGTGCGGATCCAGATGTTCTGCTGCGGCTCCAGCTTTTCGCGGCTGGTGTAATGCTTCAGCATCACCGGCTTCATCTCGATCGGCCGGTCACGCTCCCAATAGCGCTTGATGCCGTCCGGCACCGCCTCGCCGAACTTGCCCAGCAATTCGCGCTGCGACAACAGGCTGTCGGGCGGCGGCACGTCGCGCGGCATCGGCAGCTGATGCTCAAGGCCAACCTCGTCCTGCTGGAACGAGGCTTCCAGCGAAAAGATCGCCTGGCCGTGCTGGATCGCCACCACGCGCCGCGTGGTGAAGGAGCCGCCATCGCGGATGCGGTCGACCTCGTAGACGATCGGCACCTTGGTGTCGCCGGGCCGCATGAAATAGCCGTGCAGCGAATGCACGTGGCGCTCGGGCTCGACGGTGCGCTGCGCGGCGACCAGCGCCTGGGCGATGGTCTGGCCGCCGAAAACGCGCTGCCAGTCGAGCTTGGGGCTGCGACCACGGTACAGATTGTGTTCCAGCTGCTCGAGGTCGAGAATGCTGAGAAGCTCGTCCATGGCCGCCGTCATGCTTCGTGACCTCGCCGTAAGATGCTATGGCGGTTTCCGACAGGAATGGCGGGCAGTCAAGGCCGGAATGCCCCAGTGGGCGGGGACGGTCGAGACTTCGAAAGGAATTGACATGGCGAACCGCAACACGGACGCAAAAACCCCGCTCGACGTGCTGGTCGCTGGCGCCGGCTATGTCGGCCTCGCGGCCGCCGTGTCGCTGAAACAGGCGCGGCCGAACCTGGCTGTCGCCGTCGTCGATGCCGCGCCCCCCGGCGTCTGGCAAAAGGATGGCCGCGCCTCGGCGATCGCCGCCGCCGCCTGCCGCATGCTCGACCAGCTCGGCGTCTGGCAGGAAGTCGTCGGGCAATCGCAGGCGATCACCGAGATGATCGTCACCGATTCGCGCACCGCCGATCCGGTGCGTCCGGTGTTTCTCACCTTCGATGGCGAGGTCGCGCCGGGCGAACCGTTCGCCCACATGGTCGCCAACAAGGACCTGAACGGCGCCTTGCGCCGCCGCGCGCAAAAGCTCGGCATCGACATCATCGAAGGTATCGCGGTCGCATCGTTCGACGGCAATGGCGCCGGCATCACCGTGCATCTGGCCAATGGCGCGGCGATTGAGGCGCGGCTGCTGGTCGCCGCCGACGGCGTCAATTCCAAATTGCGCGACATGGCCGGCATCAAGACGGTGAAATGGGAATATGGCCAGTCCGGCATCGTCTGCACGGTGGCGCATGAGCGCCCGCACAATGGCCGCGCCGAAGAGCATTTTCTGCCGGCCGGCCCGTTTGCAACGCTGCCGCTCAAGCCCACCGAGGACGGCACCAACCGTTCGTCGCTGGTCTGGGTCGAACGTTCCGAGGATGCCGAAAAGCTGGTCTCGGGCGACGACCTCGTCTTCGAGCAGGAGCTTGAGTTGCGCTTCGGCCTGAAGCTCGGCGAAATCCGCGTCACCGACAAGCCGCGCGCCTGGCCGCTCGGCCTGACCATCGCGCGCGCCTTTGTCGCCCCGCGCATCGCGCTTGCCGGCGACGCCGCGCACGGCATCCACCCGATCGCCGGCCAGGGCCTCAATCTCGGCTTCAAGGATGTGGCGGCCCTTGCCGAAGTGGTGGTCGAGGCCGATCGCTTGGGACAGGATATCGGCGCGCTCGACGTGCTCGAGCGCTACCAGCAATGGCGCCGCTTCGACACGGTGCAGATGGGCGTCACCACAGATGTGCTGAACCGGCTGTTTTCCAACGACATCGGCCCGCTGCGCCAGCTCCGCGACATCGGCCTCGGCCTTGTCGAACGGATGCCCAGGCTGAAGGAGTTCTTCATCCGCCAGGCGTCGGGGTTGTCCAACGGCACACCACGGCTGCTCAAGGGTGAGGCGATTTAGGCCGGGAATGAGTGCCGCTTTGTCATAGACGCGGCTCGGCTCCTGACATCAGCCGCGCAATGTTGGCGCGGTGGCGCACGATCACGTAGATGCCGCCGGCGATGACCAGCAACCGGTAGGGCAATGGTTGTTCCATGCCGCCGACGAGGGCGATCGCGGTGAGCGCCGCCAGCATCGAACTCAGGGACACAATTCGGGAAACTGCCAACACCACGGCAAATGCCGTCGCCGCGCCTAGACCCACAGGCCAGGACATCGCCAACAAAACACCCAACCCCGTCGCAGCCGATTTGCCGCCGGTGAAATTCAGCCAGATCGAACGGCTATGCCCAAGCAAAACAGCGAGTCCGGCCAGGCATACAACCCAAGGAGCCCAAACGGGCATATCAGATATTGCCGACGGCGGCGTTGCGGAAGACCAGAAACAAAACCAACGGGCAAAGATGACCGCTGCCGCCCCTTTCAGCACGTCCACCAGAAGCACCACCAATGCTGGCCATTTCCCGAGTGTGCGCAATACATTTGTCGCACCGGTGGACTTGGAGCCGTGCTCCCGGATATCGATGCCCTTAAGCAGTTTCCCCGCCAGGTAGCCGGCAGGCGTAGAGCCGATAAGGTAAGCGGCAGCCGATCCTACCACGCTCGCTATCCAGAATGACATGCGCCCGGGCTGTTTCTCAGTTGACCTCAAACCCCAGCTTCTGCCGCAGTCGCAGCATGCGTTGGTCGGCGACCTTGAAACTCTGCTCGCCGCTCTTGGCAACACGATCCAGCATCTGCAGCAGGTCTTCGCGCTCATGCGGATCGAGGCGCTCGCGCAGGAAGGGCGCCAGCTTGTCGATGACGATCGTCGTGTCGTCGATCTGCGCCGCGGCCCATTTGGCGTAGACGACGGCTTCATCGGTCTTCTTCTGGTTGTCCGCAATCTGCGAGATCACCTCGCGGATGACCGTTTCACGCTTCGGCAGGATCGGGCCGTGCTCCGCTGCCAGTGCGGTGATCAGCGTTGCCGCCGCCACCACCGGATCGTCGATCGCCGTCAGCGGCGACAGCGCCGCCTGCTTGCGCAGCTTCTTGCGCCTTATGTTGCCCTGGACGCGGCCGACGACGTCGGCGACCTCGCGCGCGGCTTCGTTCATGGCCTTCATGCGATACCACCAGAACGCCCCGGCTCCCAGCACGCCGAGAATAGCAATCAGGAAAGGCATGTCGAATTCCCCCGAAAATTGCGGCGACGATAGGAGAACTCCGGCGTTGCTTCAACACGCAAGAATTGTATCTGATGAGAAAACAGAGCTGGCCCCCTAATCATCCAGACGCCGAGATCGGGCGTCCTGGGTTCAGGTCGCTCGTCACGGGCACTAATGATGCAACCGCTTAGCGATAACGCTGACTTCGCATCGAGCGCGGTGCCCATCATGACGATCCGTTCGGCCACTGCAACGCGGCTGCCGGCGCGGTGACGCCAGCCTGGGACGATCCGATGTTCCACCCGTTTCTCTACGGGTCGGGGCAAGGGGCGGAATACCGCGCCGGCTTCTACGGCCTTGCCGGCTGGCATAGGGAAGGCCATATGCTGCGCGCGCTGTTCGAGGGCGTGATGTTCGAGCATAGGCGCCACATCGAAGTCTTGAAAAAAGCCGGCGTCGGCTTCGACAGAGCCGTGCTATCCGGCGGCGGCTCGCGCAGCGAACACTGGCCGCAGATCTTCGCCGACGGGCTTGGCGTGCCGATCACCGTCCCCGAAGCGCGCGAGACCGGCGCGCTTGGCGCGGCAATCGGCGCCGGGGTCGCGGCCGGCCTGTTCGCCGACTACGAGGCCGGCGTTGACGCCATGACCCGGTCAAGCGCCGCCTACCGTCCGAACCCGGCCATGCAGGACCATTACAACAGGCGTTATCGCGCCTATTGCGGCCTTGCCGATACGCTGCGATCGTTCTGGGCCGAACAGGCGGCAGAACCGAGTAGAACACCGCCGAGTAAACCACCGCAATGACCCAACGGCTCGATGGCGACTACGACTACATCATCGTCGGCGCAGGCACGGCGGGCTGCGTGCTGGCCAATCGGCTGAGCGAAAACCCGGCGACGCGCGTGCTGCTGCTTGAGGCCGGCGGCAGCGACAATTATCACTGGGTGCATATCCCGGTCGGCTATCTCTATTGCATCGGCAATCCGCGCACCGACTGGATGATGAAGACTGCCCCCGAAGCCGGCCTGAACGGCCGCTCGCTGGTCTATCCCCGCGGCAAGGTGCTGGGCGGCTGCACCTCGGTCAACGGCATGATCTACATGCGCGGCCAGGCGGCGGACTACGATGGCTGGCGGCAGATGGGCAATGTCGGCTGGGGCTGGGACGATGTGCTGCCCTACTTCCTCAAATCCGAGGACCATCATGGCGGCAAGACCAAGCTGCATGGCTCCGGCGGCGAATGGAAAGTGGCGCGGCAACGCCTGTCCTGGCCGATCCTGAACACGGTGCAGGAGGCGGCCAAGGAATTCGGCATCATGCCGCGCGAGGATTTCAATGACGGCGACAATGAGGGGTCCGGCTTCTTCGAAGTCAACCAGAGCAAGGGCGTGCGCTGGAACACAGCCAAGGCATTCTTGCGCCCGGCGCTGCGACGGCCCAACCTTCGGCTGGTCGTCAACGCGCATGTCGAGACAGTGCTGTTCGAGGGCAAGCGTGCTATCGGCGTCCGCTACCGCGCCGGCGGCCAAGCCATAGAGGCAAAGGCCAGGAGCGAGGTGCTGCTGACCGCCGGTTCGATCAACACGCCGAAACTGCTGGAGCTTTCCGGGGTCGGCGAGCCGGATCGCCTCGCCGCGCTCGGCATCGATGTGGTTCACGCCAGCCCCGATGTCGGCGAGAACCTTCAGGACCATCTGCAGATCCGCACTGTCTACAAAGTGTCGTCGGCGCTGACGCTCAACACGCTAGCCAACAGCCTGAGCGGCAAGGCGAAGATCGCGCTGCAATATGCCTTTGGCCGCTCGGGACCGATGTCGATGGCGCCGAGCCAGTTCGGCATGTTCTCGAAATCCGATCCGTCGATGGCGACGCCGGACCTGGAGTACCACGTCCAGCCCTTGTCTACCGACCGGCTGGGCGACCCGCTGCACCCGTTCCCGGCAATCACCATGTCGGTCTGCAATTTGCGCCCCGACAGCCTCGGCTCCGTGCATGCCACGACGCGCGAGCTGGCAGTGCAGCCCGATATCCGGCTGAACTACCTCTCGACGGTGCGCGACCGCGAGATCGCGCTGCGCTCGGTGCGCCAGGCGCGCGGTATCATGACCGCCAAGGCGCTTGCCGGTTTCCAGCCGGAGGAGATCCTGCCGGGCCTCACCCACCAGTCCGATGATGACCTGCTGCACCAGATCGGCTCGATCGCCACGACCATCTTCCACCCGGTCGGCACCTGCCGGATGGGCATCGATGAGCGCGCCGTCGTCAGCCCGGACCTGCGCGTGACCGGTATCGAGGGGCTGCGGATCATCGACGCGTCGATCATGCCGCGCATCGTCTCCGGCAACACCGCCTCGCCAGTGGTGATGATCGCCGAGAAGGCGGCGGATATGATCCGCCGGCCTGCATGACCTCGCCGCCGCCTATGACCCCGGCACGTCGTAGATCGCCCTGACCTCGATCGTGCCGATTTCGGCCAGCGGAATCTCGCCTGCGATCGCCAGCGCCTGTTCGAGACCGTCGGCCTCGATCATGACGAAACCGAGCAATTGCTCCTTGGTTTCGGCAAACGGACCGTCCGTGATCAGCCGCTTGCCCTGGCGCCGCCGCACCGTCTTCGACGTCTTCACCGATTGCAGCGCCTGCGCGATGATCAGCTTGCCTTGCTGGTCCAATGACCGGTCGTAGGCCATCGAATCGGCGTCGAGCTTGGCCTGACGCTCCGGCGTCATGGCATGGAGGTCCTTTTCCTCGCCGTAGACCAGACAGACATATTTCATTTCCAGCTCCCTTGCTGTGACGAAGCATATGCGATCACGGCGCCGGCGGCATCCTTGCCGGCAGCAGCGTGGTCGAGCACGCAGACCGCAATGCCGATCACGGCGACCGCAGCAAGCAGCCGGCCGAAGCCGGAAGATCGCGAGCACTCGATCTCGCGTAGACGCGCGCTTTTGTCGGCGTCGTTCCAATGGGCAGAAAACAGATTGTTCATCTTGGATCTCCATCCGCCACGAGAATCCGTGGACGCTCGCAGGACGGCCGGCGCCGATGCAAGTCGACATTTTTGCACGCACATTTTTCAGAAAAGATTTGCAGGGCTCGCCGGCGTCGCATCCGGCCGAAACAGCGCGGTGGTCTTCCCCTGCCGCCGCGCTATAGTTGGAGGGAACGCCGCGTGGCCGGCGCTGTCGCTGTAATCAAGGAGAATCTTATGGACCGCACCGCAAACGCCGTCTGGAAAGGCAATCTGAAGGAGGGCACGGGCACGCTCGACAGCCAGAGCGGCACTTTGAAAGGCACGCCCTATTCGTTCAAGGCTCGCTTCGAGGACGAGAGCGGCAAATCCGGCACCAATCCCGAAGAGTTGATCGCGGCGGCACACGCCGGCTGCTACGCCATGCAGCTGTCGCATTTCCTGGCCGAGAACGGCACGCCCGCCACCGAGCTCGACGCCAAGGCGGTGGTGACGCTGGTCCCCGGCACCGGCATCACCGGCAGCGCCATCACCCTGATCGGCAAGGTACCGGGCATTGATGCGGCGAAGTTCAAGGAACTGGCCGAGAAGGCCAAGGCGGAGTGCCCGGTTTCGAAGGCGCTGGGGGCCATCGCAGTGTCGCTCGACGCGAAGCTGGGGTGATCCGCCGATTTTGCCCGGGGTAGCGATTCTTCGCGCCCCCCTCTGCCCTGCCGGGCATCTCCCGGGGAGATTGGAAGCTCGGTAGCTGGCACTTTCTTTCGACGTTCGTGATTGGCGAAGGCCGGCGTGACATCTGATCTCCCCACTTGAGGGGGAGATGGCCGGCAGGCCAGAGGGGGGTGCTGTCCCACCAACGTCTCGGATAACTATTAGGCGCCCAGCGCATCAAGCCGGGCGCGAAGGGCTGCGACTTCCTGCTCCAGAGCCTCCAATCTCGCTTCCAGGTCGGAAGCAGGCAAGGCCGGCGCGCTCCGCTGCACCGATAACGCCGCGACGTCCACCGGTCCTGCGAGCAGATGCATAAAACGGTCCTCGCGCTGCCCCGGCCCGCGCGGTATTTCCTGGACGAGCGGCGGGCGGCGGCCGATCAGCATGTCGAGTTCGCCACGCAGGTCCTCGACGGACGAAAACCGCGCCATGCGCTCAGCTCGCGCCAGCAACTCATGCGCCGTCTGCGGCCCGCGCAGCAAAAGCAGGCCGATCACCGCGGTCTGCGGCGTGGTCAGCGAGAAGCGCTGCGCCATCTGATGCTCATAGCGCTCGACGCGCGAGCCGAACATCTGACGCACCAGCCCCTTCTGCTCGAGCAGCTTGAGAGTCCGATGCACCTCCGTCTGCTCCAGCGCCATGACAGGCTCGCGCGCCGTCTTCTGGTTGGCGGCTGCAAGTGCTGCATTCAGCGTCAGCGGATAGACATCCGGCGTCAGCTCCTTCTTCTCGATCAGGCAGCCGAGCACACGGGCTTCGACGGGATTGAGAATGGGAAGGTCATCGCTCATTGAAGTTCAGCCTCCCGGCGGTAAAATTCGGTTGCAAGGGCATGTTTGCGCGCTTGGCCGGCTTTGTCCCTGACGGGGCCGACTAGGTTCATTTCGTGGTGACCATAGCGGGCTTCGAGATAGCGCGCGATTGCGGTCGGGATGAGGCCCGAGCCCATCTCCCGCGTCCGGCTTTTGCGCTCGATCAGGCCGCGGATTTCGTCGCTGGCTTGAGCCGGTATCTCGGTCTGATCGAGGCATTCGCCAAGGTTCATCGGCGGCAGGCTGGCAAAGCCGCGCTGTTCCATCCAGTCGAGCGCCACGAGCGGGCGGATCAGATAGAACAGCTTCTTCAGCTTCACCTCGCCGGAGAAACTGCCGATCTTGGCGACATGCGAACGCGCAAGGCCGAGATAGTGGTGCGATACCTTCGCCGGATCGACGATCTCGGCCAGCAAATCGAGAAGGCGCTGGCGAAACCCCGAAACCTCCTCACAGACGATCGGCGACTTCGCCCATTCGACTATGACGGCATTGCCGCCAAGCGCCAGCAGCAACGCCTTGCGCAGATCCCAGCCGCCGGCATCGATCTCGCCTTCGATCGGAAACTCGATCACATCGCGCGCCTGCTGCAGCACGAGGTGATCGGTTACCGGTCTGATATAGACAAAGCGGCAGTCATAATCGCTGTCGGGAGACGGAAACCCCCAGGCGCGGCTGCCGCTTTCGATGGCAAACAGGATTTTTACAGGCTGGCTTCGCACCAGATCGAGGCGGGCGCGCAGCGCCGCGACGGCGTCCGGCGAAAAGTCGGCGGGTAGCGGCGGCGTCAGACTCTGCGCTCCACCATCATCTTCTTGATCTCGGCAATCGCCTTGGCCGGGTTGAGCCCCTTCGGGCAGGTCTGGGCGCAGTTCATGATGGTGTGGCAGCGGTAGAGCCGGAACGGGTCTTCGAGATCGTCGAGCCGTTCGCCCGTGGCTTCGTCGCGGCTGTCGATCAGCCAGCGATAGGCCTGCAGCAGCGTCGCCGGGCCGAGATAGCGGTCGCCGTTCCACCAATAGCTCGGGCACGAGGTCGAGCAGCAGGCGCACAGGATGCACTCGTAGAGCCCGTCGAGCTTTTCGCGGTCCTCATGGCTCTGCAGCCATTCCTTGGCCGGCTCTGGCGACACTGTCTTCAGCCATGGCTGGATCGAGGCGTGCTGGGCGTAGAAATTGGTGAGGTCGGGCACCAGGTCCTTGACCACCTGCATATGCGGCAGCGGGTAGACTTTGACGGCGCCGGAAATGTCGTCGCAGCCCTTGGTGCAGGCCAGCGTGTTGGAGCCATCGATGTTCATGGCGCAGGAGCCGCAAATGCCTTCGCGGCAGGAGCGGCGCAACGCCAGCGTCGGGTCGATCTTGTTCTTGATCCAGAGCAGCGCATCGAGCACCATCGGCCCGCAATCGTCCATGTCGACGAAATAGGTGTCGATGCGCGGGTTCTCGTCATCGTCGGGCGACCAGCGGTAGATGCGGTATTCCCGCAGGTTGGTGGCGCCCTCCGGCTTCGGCCAGGTCTTGCCCGGCTGCACCTTGGAGTTCTTGGGAAGCGTGAGTTCGACCATTACCTCTGGTCCTTTCGGATGACGGGCTTCGGCACCATGGTCAGTACACCCTGGCCTTCGGCGCGATCTTGGCAAGGCTGATGCCGCCGTCCTTTTCCGCCACCAGCGGCTCGGTGTGCACGGGACGATAGCTGAGGCTCACCTGGCCGTCCTCGCTTAGCCGGGCCAGCGTATGCTTGCGCCAGATAATGTCGTCGCGGGCCGAAAAATCTTCGCGCGCATGCGCGCCGCGGCTCTCCTCGCGCGCCTCGGCGCCGTAGACCGTGGTGATGGCGTTGGCCATCAGATTTTCCAGCTCCAGCGTCTCGACCAGGTCGGAATTCCAGATCATCGAGCGGTCGGAGACTTTCAGGTCCTTGAGCTCGGTCCATATCTGCGAAATGCGCTTGCAGCCGTTTTCGAGCGACTCCTGTGTGCGGAACACGGCGGCGTCTTCCTGCATCGCCTTCTGCATTTTCTCACGCAGAACAGCGGTTGGCGTCGAGCCATCGGCGTGGCGCAGCCGGTCGAAGCGGTCCATGATGTTTTCGACCGAGGCTTCGTTGGGCGAAGGGATCGCCGAATTACGGTCGATGACCTGGCCGGCGCGGATTGCGGCGGCGCGGCCGAACACCACCAGATCGATCAGCGAGTTCGAGCCCAGCCGGTTGGCGCCGTGCACGGAGGCACAGCCGGCCTCGCCGACCGCCATCAGCCCGGGTGACACCCGGTCAGGATTCTCGACAGTCGGGTTCAGCACCTCGCCCCAGTAATTGGTCGGCACGCCGCCCATATTGTAGTGCACCGTCGGCAGCACGGGGATCGGCTCCTTGGTCAGGTCGACGCCGGCGAAAATCCTGGCCGATTCCGAAATGCCCGGCAGCCGCTCATGCAGCACGGCCGGATCGAGATGGTCGAGATGCAGGAAGATATGGTCCTTGTTCTTGCCGACCCCGCGGCCTTCGCGGATCTCCAGCGTCATGCAACGCGAGACGACGTCGCGCGAGGCCAGGTCCTTGGCCGACGGCGCGTAGCGTTCCATGAAGCGCTCGCCCTCGGAATTGACGAGATAGCCGCCCTCGCCGCGCGCGCCTTCGGTGATCAGGCAGCCGGCGCCGTATATGCCTGTCGGATGGAACTGCACGAACTCCATGTCCTGCAGCGGGAAGCCCGCCCGTGCCGCCATGCCGCCGCCGTCGCCTGTACAGGTGTGCGCCGACGTCGCCGAGAAATAGGCGCGGCCATATCCGCCGGTCGCCAGCACCACCATCTTGGCGGAGAAGCGATGGATGGTGCCGTCGTCGAGGTTCCAGGCGACGACGCCGGTGCAGGTGCCGTCCGGTTCCATGATCAGGTCGAGCGCAAAATACTCAATGAAGAACTGCGCATTGTTCTTCAGCGACTGGCCGTAGAGCGTGTGCAGGATGGCGTGACCGGTGCGGTCGGCGGCGGCACAGGTGCGCTGCACCGGCGGGCCGTCGCCATAATTCATCATGTGGCCGCCGAACGGCCGCTGGTAGATCTTGCCCTCTTCGGTGCGCGAGAACGGCACGCCGTAATGCTCGAGCTCGTAGACCGCCGCCGGTGCCTCGCGCACCAGATATTCCATGGCGTCGACGTCGCCCAGCCAGTCCGAACCCTTGACGGTGTCGTACATGTGCCACTGCCAGGAGTCCGGACCCATGTTGGACAGCGACGCGGCAATGCCGCCTTGTGCCGCCACCGTGTGCGAGCGGGTCGGGAACACTTTGGTGATGCAGGCCGTGCGCAGGCCCTGCTCGGCCATGCCGAGCGTGGCGCGCAGGCCGGCGCCGCCGGCGCCGACGACCACCACGTCGAACTTGTGGTCGACAAAGGTATAGCCGGTGGCCGATTTCGCGTCCTTGGCCAAATCAGCCTCCGAATGCCAGTTTGAGCAGGGCGAAGATCGAGGCGACGCCGACCGCTATGGTGAAAAACGTGCTGAGTGCGATCAGCGCCAGCTTCATGCCTTCGGCATGCACGTAATCCTCGATAATGACCTGCATGCCGACACGCATATGGGTGAGACCGGAAACGAGCACCAGCGCCAACACCAGCGCCACGAACGGACTGGCGAGCGCCGCCCGCACCTCGGCGAAGCCGGCGCCATTGAGCGCGATCAGGAACCCGACGAAGAACAGTATCAGCGGGATGTTGGCAAAGGCCGTCAGCCGCTGTCGCCAGAAATGCCCGGTGCCTTCGCGGGCCGAGCCCAGACCGCGGACCTTGGCCAGCGGCGTGCGCATATCGTTGTTGTTCGTGCCGCTCATCACAAGGTTCCCCGCGCCATGTAGCCGGCGACCCAGATCAGCAGCGTGAGCAGGATGGAACCGGCGAGCGTCGCCCAGGCGATCTTCGATGCCGTGTGTTTCTCCAGCCCGGCGCCGGTGTCCCAGACGAGATGGCGCACGCCGCCCAGCATGTGGTGCATCAGCGCCCAGGTGTAGCCGAACAGGATGAGCCGGCCGAGCCAGGTGCCGAAGGCCCAGTTGATCCAATCGAAAGCGCCTTGCGAACTCGCCGCCGCCATCAGCCACGCGGCGACCAGCAGCGTGCCGAAATACAGCGCCCCGCCAGTGATGCGGTGAATGATCGACATCGTCATGGTGATCGGTGGGCGGTAAATCGTCAGGTGCGGCGAGAGCGGCCGTTCACGTCTGGCGGTTCGGGTGGCTGGTGATTTGCTCATGGCTGCCCCAGTTCGATGTCCGGAGCCGCGGTGGAAAGCGGCACTTACCGCCTCGATATATGACTTCAGACAGCCGGTTTCTAATGCTCTTTTTGCACCGCGTCAAAGCCGGAAAATCGTTTTGAAAACGTCATTTAGTCTGACAAAAGGCCGCTGTTTCGCTTCAATCGATTTGGCCACCGTCGAAAGCCGGCGCACCGTTCGCTGCAGTGCGGCATTTCCTTTGCAATCGACGCCAGGCTATCGTTTGCAGGTCTGTGGTGTCGAGCCCCTCTTCATCACCAGCGCCTCGCGCGCGTCGATCACGATTGCGTCATGCGACGCGGCTTCCTGGTAGCGGCTGGACTGGTTGGCGGGTGATGCGGCAAACTCCTCGGTCGTGCCGTCGGGCCTGACAACACGCAACGCCGTGCCGAGGTTCTGGATGGTGATCATGCCGCCATTGCCGCATCTGTAAGTTGCCGTGCCGACAGCAGACCGCGGCGCGGTAAGATCGGTGACGATCTTGGCTGAAGGTGCGGCAGGTGCTGTCGGAGCCGTTGCGGAAGCCGGGGGCGCCACAGGTGCGGCGGACTGCTGAGCCGGCGCGGGCGCGACAGTGGGTGGTACGGTATTCACCGCCGTCGGCGCGCCGTTCTGCGGCACGCAGGCTGCGGCAGTCAGCAAAGGGATCGACAACAGCGTCACCCGAAACGTCCGGCGTAACGCCATATGCTGTCCTCCCGCGCGGCTAACTAGCCGCGATGTTCCACCAAGATCAAGCTCACCCGACGTCAGCGTAGTTGTGTGCGTCGCGGCCGATGGTGCGGGCAAGCATGGCCGAATGATGACGCCCGGGTTTTCCATCCCGTCGGATATTAACCATGTTTGGCGAGAGATCGGCGCCGGATGCGCCTGCCCTCTTAACAAAGGT
Source organism: Mesorhizobium sp. M0317 (assembly GCF_040321555.1). Classification (NCBI taxonomy): domain Bacteria; kingdom Pseudomonadati; phylum Pseudomonadota; class Alphaproteobacteria; order Hyphomicrobiales; family Phyllobacteriaceae; genus Mesorhizobium; species Mesorhizobium sp. M0317. The sequence goes on from NZ_JAMYRV010000024.1 coordinate 22,206, forward strand.
TAAGAAAAGGTTAATTTCCGATTCGATCGGGTCCACAGCAGAGAGGACACCATGCTTTCGAATTCAGGAAGAGCGCGCCTTGCGGCGCTTGTGCTGGCGACAGCCAGTCTCGGCTTCGCCGCCCCGGCAATGGCCTGGTCGCGCCATCATGACCGCGTCTATGCCGATTCCCTGGGCAATCTCGTCATCGACAGCGCCGCCGGCTACAAGCGCATCATTGTCGGCCAAGGCAGGCTGGCCAAGAAATTGTCCGACTACACCAGCGCCGGGCAGCCGGAAGCGGAACCGGAAGTCCTTTATGAAGACGAGGCGGATCACATCTCCAGGCGTGGCTGCTACCAGCCGCCGGTGTTCGTGAAGGGCCGCTCCTATATGTACGGCCTCTCCGATGGCGAAATGCCCAACCTCAGCCCTTGCCGCTGATGATCCGGCACGGCCGAGAGGCCGTTTAAGCGAGACGCTAACCGACGCTGCCTGTATCCGGGATGAACACCGTTTCCGCCCGCTCATAGGACAATCGCACACTGTCGCGGCCGTTCTTCTTGGCCTTGTAGAGCGCTTCGTCGGCGCGCCGCATCAGCGGCTCCAGCCCTTCGTCGCCGGTGCGCGCCGCGACGCCGAAGCTCGCGGTCACCCTGGTGCCCGGCGGCAACCCGTCGACACTGCCGGCCGAATAGTGCGTGCGCACGGCTTCGGCAAACAGCCGCGCCGTGGCAAGATCGCTCAGCGACAGAAGCACGGCGAACTCCTCGCCGCCGATGCGGCCGGCAACCGCACGCGTGCCGGCGGCCGCGCGAAGCTTGGCGGCGAAGTCGGCGATCACCTGGTCGCCCGCGGCATGTCCGTATTTGTCGTTGAGCGCCTTGAAGTGATCGAGATCGGCCAGCACCAGCGCGACCGGCACCTTGGTAACAGCGCAATGCTGCAGCACCAGCAAGGCGCGCTCCTCGAAACCCCTGCGGTTGAGCAGGCCAGACAGCGGATCGGTGTGCGTCTCGGTCTTCAGCGCCTTCATCACGTCGAGCGCAGCTGCCGAGAACAGGCAGAGCGCGATCAGCAACGACAGCAACGCGTGCGTCAAAAGCGCCGTCGTCCAGTAGGACGAGCCATAAAACCCGTCATAGCTGGTGAACGGCCCGTGCGAGATGACGACGAGCAGCGTGCGGCCGATAAAGTTCAGCCCGGACAGCAGCGACAGTACGAACAGGATTTTTTCCGTCGGGCCGTTCTTGCGCACGGCGCGCAGCTCGGCGGCGACCAGCAGGCTGAGGCCGCCAAAGCCGAAATTGATCGACAGGATGCGCCAAGTCAAGTCCGGCTGGACGAACAGGAACCAGCAGAATGCCACCATCCCGCCACCCGCCAGAATGCCGATCGCGATATAGGGCACGCGCCTGCCGTAGCGTGAGATGATCGCACCGACGAGGCAACAGGCGGCGAGCGTGAAGCAGAGGTTGGAGACCAGCTTGGTCAGCACCATGCCGCCGGGCAGCGTGAAATACTGCAGCAGGAAGCCGGGCGCGGACACGCAATAGCTCGTGCCGAGCACAGCCAGATAGGGCCGGTGGCGCTGATAGAACCACAGCACGAGGAACGCCGCGCCGAGCGCCAGCGCGATCGTCGGATTGAGCAGCGCTATGAACAGGCCGGTGTCCAAAGGACGGTGACTTCCCGCTTGACGTCAGGGAAGACCTTAGAGCGCAAGCCCCAACAAGCGGTTAAGCCGGGACGAATATGCAAGTCGCCACTCATGAAGCTGGTGCACGGAACCGGGACCTGAGGCCGGCGTTTCCTGACAGCAATCAAGGAGAAGTTGTTCATGGCCGACACGATCACGCTGACCGATCACGAAGCAATTCGCTCATGGGCCGCAGGGCGCGCCGGATTTCCGGCGATCGTCGATGTATCGCCCGAGACCGGAACGCAGCCGTTGCTGAGGCTCGTCTTCGGCCAGCACGCCTATCAGGACCAGGATCAGCCTGAACGCCCGGTCAACGCAGGCGGCTACGAGCTGGTCGAATGGGACGAGTGGTTCAAGATCTTCGACGAGCGCGAACTGGCGCTGGTGGTCGCGGCCGACGAACCCGGCAGCCGGGAGGAATTTCATGAAATCATCCGCCGTGCCGGCTAGGGCATATACCCCAAGGGTCTTAGAGCGGCGCGCTTTAAACAAAACCCCGAACGGTTTTGCCGTTCGGGGTTTTGCATACGCTCAGATCAGGCTTGAACCAGTCTGCGCTATTTCCAGTCGCGGATGTCGACGAAATGGCCGGCGATCGCCGCCGCCGCCGCCATGGCCGGCGATACCAGATGGGTGCGGCCCTTGAAGCCCTGCCGGCCTTCGAAATTGCGGTTCGAGGTCGAGGCGCAGCGCTCATGCGGCTTCAGCCGGTCGTCGTTCATGGCCAGGCACATCGAGCAGCCCGGCTCGCGCCAGTCGAAACCGGCGGCAATGAAGATCTTGTCGAGACCCTCGGCCTCCGCCTGTTCCTTGACCAGACCGGAGCCCGGCACGATCATCGCATCGACATGCGCACTCACCGTCTTGCCTTCGACCACCTTGGCCACCGCACGCAGATCCTCGATGCGGCCATTGGTGCAGGAGCCGATGAAGACGCGGTCGAGCGTGATGTCGGTGATCTTCGTGCCCGGCGTCAGCCCCATATAGTCGAGCGCGCGGATCTTTGACGTCCGCTTGTTCTCGTCCGTGATCTCTTCCGGATTGGGAACGACGCCCTGCACCGAAACGACGTCCTCGGGCGAGGAACCCCAGGAGACGATCGGCGGCAGCTTGGCCGCGTCGAGCACGATCACCTTGTCGAAATGCGCGCCCTCGTCGGACTGCAGCGTCTTCCAGTATTCGAGCGCGGCGTCCCACGACGCGCCCTTCGGCGCGCGCGGCTTGCCCTTGACATAGGCGAAGGTGGTTTCGTCGGCCGCGATCAGGCCGGCGCGCGCGCCGCCCTCGATCGACATGTTGCAGATCGTCATGCGGCCTTCCATCGACAGCGCGCGGATCGCCTCACCGGCATATTCGATGACATAGCCGGTGCCGCCGGCGGTGCCGATCTCGCCGATGATGGCGAGGATAATGTCCTTGGCGGTGACGCCTTCCGGTAACTGGCCATCGACACGCACCAGCATGTTCTTGGCCTTGCGCTGGATCAGCGTCTGCGTCGCCAGCACATGCTCGACCTCGGAGGTGCCGATGCCATGCGCCAGTGCGCCGAAGGCGCCATGCGTCGAGGTGTGGCTGTCGCCGCAGACGATCGTCATGCCAGGCAGCGTGAAGCCCTGCTCCGGCCCGATGATGTGGACGATGCCCTGGCGGATATCGTTCTCGGAATAATATTCGACACCGAAATCCCTAGCGTTCTTGGCCAACGCCTCAACCTGGATGCGGCTTTCCTCGTTCTTGATGCCGAATTTGCGCTCCGGCGAGGTCGAGACATTATGATCGACCACGGCCAGCGTCTTTTCCGGATGCCGGACTTTTCTGCCGGTCATGCGCAGACCTTCGAAGGCCTGCGGGCTGGTCACTTCATGGACGAGATGGCGGTCGATGTAGAGCAGACAGGTGCCATCATCCTGGCGATCGACGACATGGTCGTCGAAAATCTTGTCGTAGAGGGTGCGCGGTGCGCTCATGTGCGTAAATCCGTCGATTTGCAAAAAGGGGAAGGGCAGACGCGCCGAAGCCTTCGGCCCGGCGAAAGCGGCTTAGCTAAGTTGGCTGGTGAGCGCGCCGGAAATGCGCGAAGAGAAACGCGACGGCAGGCGTTTTCTGTCCTGCAGCACGAAACCCTTATAGGCCGGATCGCCAAAAAGCTCTTCCATGGCGTGGCTCATACCAATGTTTTGGCTTTTCGGCAATTGCGGCGTGCTTTCGCTTCTCCCCTTGTGAGAGAAGGCGAAGAGGGCGGCGCTCAAAGCACCTCGAACACAAAAGTCTTTACCAACGCATCCGGCTCGGCGATCGCATAGCAGCGGAACCATGGGCTTTGCTCGGCCGGCCGCCATTTCCCGGCCCGCTCCAGCCCGTCGAACACGGCCTGGAAGCCGCCGCTGTCAAACACCTGGTCGCGCACGGTGAAGATCGCGTGGCCGCCTTTTCTGGTGATGCGGACAAGCTCGTGCAGGCCGGACGCCGGCGCATGGCTGATGGTGAACACGCCAGTCGAGAAGAAGGCGCGGAAATGCCCGTCTGGCCAGGGCAGCGGCCCGCCGAGCATTGCCTGCTTCAGATCGCCATAGGCATTGCGGCTGCCGGCGATCTTCAGCATGTCGTCGGAGAGGTCGAGCCCGGCAATGTCGTGATAACCCAGCGCCTTCAATGACGGGCCCGACAGGCCGGTGCCGCAGCCGGCGTCGAGCAGCGGGCCTTCACCCACCTTCACATGGCGCGCCACCCACGCGGTGATCAGGAACGGCAGCAGATAGCCTAGTGAAGCGGTTTCGCCGTCATAGGTCGCGGCCCAGTCTGCATAGGCCTTGGCCAGCCCTTCCGGCGTGTCGGCCGAATAGACGGTACCCAGCGCCGCATTGGCCTTGTCGATCGTCATCGCCTGCATCCTCCGGAATCCTGTCCTCCGCGATCGTAGCCGTGCCCGCGTCGGACTTCTATTCCTGCTGCGCCCGCCGAAGTCGCTGCTCCAGCCCCCGCAGCGCCAGCGACAGGCTGACGGTGAGGATGAGATAGATATAGGCGACGATCGAATAGGTCTCGAAGAAGCGGAACGAGCCGGCGGCGTAGATCTTGCCCATCTGCGTGATGTCGGCGACGCCGAGCACCGAGACCAGCGAGGAATCCTTGACCATGGCGACGAAGTCATTGCCGAGCGGCGGCAGGATGGTGCGGATCGCCTGTGGGAACACGATCAGCCGGAAGCGCTGCGTGCGCGTCAGCCCGAGCGCCTTGGCAGCCTCGATCTGGCCTTTCTCGACCGACTGGATGCCGGCGCGGAAGACCTCGGAGATGAAGGCGGAATAACCGATGGTCAGCGCCATGATTGCACGCCACAACAGCGACACGTCGCGCACCAAAAGCTCGCCGAGATAGCCGGCGTTTTGCAGCGGCGCGGTCAGCGCATTCCACGCAGTCACGAAGGCCGGCGCGCCGGCGAAGGCGATCCAGAACAACAGCACCAGGATCGGCACGCCACGGATGATCTCGACATAGAAACGAGCGATCTGCCTGAGCCAACGCGACCCCGACAGCCCCATCAGCGCAATGCCGAGCCCGATGGCGGAAGCCAGCGCGAAGGCGACCACGGTGACAAGAATGGTGATGCCGATGCCTTTGGCGACGGTGGCAAAAACCTGGGCGTAGAGATCGCTGGCGGCAATGCAGAGCGCAGCCACGATGGCGAGCGCGATCGCAGCGGCAAGCCACCAGGGGAAATCGGATTTTGGGGTTGAGGCGAGCATCAATGCCCAACGCTGGTGAACAGCTGCGCTCGCAAGATCTGCCGATCTCCCCCCTTGCGGGGGAGATGTCCGGCAGGACAGAGGGGGGTGCTGTCCCTCCAACCTGTCAAACGGTTACAGTCACAACCTTTGGCCTCTTTGGAAAAGCTCAAAACAAAAGGGAGGCGATCCTTCACACCCCCCTCTGCCCTGCCGGGCATCTCCCCCGCAAGGGGGGTCAGCGGCCGTCGCGCCAAGACGGCCTACTGCCCCATCTTGTAGTCGAGAAACCACTTCTTGTTCAGCGCCTCGATCGTGCCGTCGGCCTTCAGCGCCGCGATCGCCGCGTTGACCGGCTTCACCAGGTCCGAGCCCTTCGGGAAGATGAAGCCAAACTCCTCGGTGCCGAGCGGGCCGCCGATCAGCTTGAGCTTGCCGCCGGAGGCATCGACATAGCCTTTGCCGGCGGTGCCGTCGGTCAGGACGACATCGACGTCGCCGGATTTCAGTGCCTGCACCGAAGCGCCGAAGGTCTCGAACTGCTTGATGCGCGGGTTCTGCTCATTGCCGTCGAGCACGCTGTAGACGGCGGTGTAGAACGGCGTCGTTCCGGCCTGCGCGCCGATCAACCCGTCCTTGAAGGCGGCGAAGGTCTTGGCGTCGGTGAAGCGGCTTTCATCGGCGCGCACCAGCATGAACTGCTCCGAACGCATATAGGGGTCGGAGAAATCGACCTTCTCCTTTCGGTCGTCCTTGATGGTGATGCCGGTCATGCCAATGTTGTACTGGTTGTCGGAAACCGCCTGGATCATCGCGTCCCAGGAGGTGTTCTGGTACTCCACCTTGAAGTTCAGCCGCTTGGCGATTTCGTCCATCGCGTCATACTCCCAGCCGATCTGCTTGCCGGTCTTGGCGTCGATGAACTGCAGCGGCGGATAGGCGTTTTCCGTCACCACCACGACCTTCTTGCCGCCGAGATCGGGCAGCGCATCGGCCGCCCATGCAGCGACGGGCGCGAGGAAACAGGCCGCGAGGGCGGCCAGCAGCAGCTTCGATTTGGTCATGACACGCTCCAGGATGAGAAGCCCGCTTGCAGCCGGGCTCGCATGAAAATCCAGGCGCGACTTTAGCCGTCCGCAGACGGCTTGCAAGCCGGTCCGGTGCTCAGCGTCCGGTGAAAGCGGATTCCAATGCCTTCAACCAACGCGGTTTTAGAACGCCCCGTGGTCGGAATTTATTCCGTGATTGCGCCGCCGGCAAACCAGGCCCCTCCTGGACACGGGAACCCGTCAGATGACGGATCAGGATGGTGACGTAGCCTCACGCAGCTTGGCGACAAATCCGGTCAAGGTCCGGTGCAGCGACTTCAGCTCCTCGACTTCCAGCGGCATGGCGCAGGCAAGGCCTGCGGATACGTCCTTGATGCGGGCGCGCAGCGCCTGGCCCTTGGCAGTCGGTTCGACCAGCACGCGGCGCTCGTCGGCCGGATCGCGACGGCGGGTGACGAGACCAGCCGCTTCCATCCGCTTGAGCAGAGGCGTCAATGTCGCCGAATCCAGCCCCAGCGCCTCGCCGAGTTCGCCGACCGTGCTCGGCGCATGCTGCCACAGCGCCAGCATCGCCAAATATTGCGGATAGGTCAGGCCGAGCGGGTCAAGCAGCGGCCGATAGAGCTTGGTCATCAGCCCGCTCGCCGAATAGAGCGCGAAGCAGAGCTGCTGGTCGAGGCGCGGAACGGCGATCCTCCCGGCCGTGTCCGCCGGGACTTCGCTGGCCCTGGTTTCGGTCTTCGTCGTCATGCTGCCTTTGCCGGAAGCGCCACGGTCGAAAGCGCCACCTCGATATTGCCTTTGATCGCATTGGAATAGGGGCAAATCTGATGCGCTGCCGATACAAGCGCTTCCGCCGCCGCCTGATCAAGGCCTTTGGTCTCCGCGGCCAGTGCGACACCAAGTTTGAAGCCTTCACCATTGGGAAGCAGGCTGACGGTGGCGCTTACCGCCGCATCGTCCAGCGGCAGCTTCTGCTTGCGCGCGACGAAGCGGATGGCGCTTTCGAAGCAGGCGGCATAGCCGACCGCGAACAGCTGCTCGGGATTGGTGGCGCCACCCTGTCCGCCGAGCTCCTTCGGCAAAGCGAGGTCGACCTTCAGCAGGCCGTCGCTGGTCTCGCCGTGGCCAGCGCGGCCGCCGGTGACGCGAGCCTGTGTGGTGTAGAGTGCCATGTCAGTTCTCCATTTGCTTTGTATGCGATCATTTAATGTACAAGATAATTCGAGTCAACAGCCGTGGCGCAACTCTCGGCCGGCAATCGTTCACAGTCTGGTGAAACGAAAAAAGGCGGCCGAAGCCGCCTTTTCAAAATCCTTGGTCGAGATCTTATTCGGCCGGGGTCGCTTCCGCGGCCTTTGCAGCCTCGTCGGCGGCCTTGGCGGCTTCGTCGGCGGCCTTCTTCTCGGCGGCTTCCTGCGCGGCCTTCTCGGCTGCCAGCGCCTGCACGGCGGCGATCTTCTCGGCCTCGATGCGGGCCTTCTCAGCGTTCAGCGCGTCGCGCTCCTCATCGTTCAGCTTGCGGGCGCGCACGCCGGTGTTTTCCGAAATACGGGCCGACTTGCCGCGACGGTCGCGCAAATAATAGAGCTTGGCGCGGCGCACCTTGCCGCGGCGCACGATCTCGACGCCTTCGACCATCGGCGAGTAGACCGGGAAAACGCGCTCGACGCCTTCGCCGTAGGAGATCTTGCGGACGGTGAAATTTTCCTGGAAGCCGGCGCCGGCGCGGGCGATGACGACGCCCTCATAGGCCTGGACGCGGGTGCGGGTGCCTTCGGTCACGCGGACCTGGACGCGCACGGTGTCGCCGGGCTGAAACTCGGGAAGCTTGCGCTTGGCTTCGATCTTGGCGGCCTGTTCGGCCTCGAGCTGACGGATGATATCCATCTCAATAGTCCACTTCTTGTTCTTCCGACAGTCAGAGCGTCCGACACTCGCCTTGCAGTTCCATTGACCGCTCGGCTATGCCCTTTGTCCCCGAGACATCTTGTCTTCGAAACATTGGGCAGGGGCGACTACACCGTCATTGTTGACGGGTCCGGGAGATTTTTCTCGCCAGTACGGGCGGGCACATACAGCTATTTCACTGACTTGTCACGCCTTGGCCCTGTCTTTTTTGGTCGCATGCCACCACGCAATCGCCCAGTGCAGGGTTGCGCCGGCCCTTCAAGCTTCCTAATCCGGGAGCAGCACACTTGTCCGGCGGCCTCACAATGTCTGTTTTCGACGCAGTCCTGCTCTTCCTCGCGGGTTTTCTGTCAGGCGCCGTCAACGCGGTTGCCGGCGGCGGCACCTTCATAACCTTCGGCGCCATGACGCTGGCCGGCCTGCCGCCGATCGTCGCCAACGCCACGTCCTCGGTAACGCAGTTTCCCGGTTACATCACCTCGACGCTGGCTTACTGGACCGACATCAAGCATTTCTGGCGCGGCGCGCTGCTGCTTTGCCTGATCTCGGCTTTGGGCGCGCTGGCTGGTGCGCTCATCCTGCTGGCGCTCTCAAATCCGTCGTTCCGCGCCCTCGTGCCGTGGCTGCTGCTGGCCGCAACCGCCTTGTTCGCCGCCGGGCCGTGGCTGAAACCAACGCCGAAGCCTGGGCATGAAGCCACGGTCGGCTCTCTGGCCGGTTCGCTGGCGCAGTTCGCTACCGCCATCTATGGCGGCTTCTTCGGCGCCGGCATGGGCGTCATGATGCTGGCGACGCTCGGCCTGACGCAATCCGGCGACTATCACCGGCTGAACGCGCTGAAGAACATGCTGGCCGTGGTCATCGCCGCCGTTGCCATACTGGTCTTCGTTTCCGGCGGCGTTGTTGCCTGGCCTCAGGCAATCGTCATGATCCCCGGCGGCGCGCTCGGCGGCTATGCCGGCGTCTGGATCGCCAAGCGCGTGCCGCAAAACGCAGTACGCGGCTTCGTCATCGCCGTCGGCCTGTTTCTCGCCGTCTACTATTTTGCCAAGGGCTGAGCGGCGAGCAAATCCGGCCGGCGCTCCCTGGTCAGCTTCTCGGACTCGGCGCGCCGCCACGCGGCGATCTTCTTGTGATTACCGGAGACCAGCACGTCGGGGATGGGGCGGCCTTCGAACTCCTGTGGCCGCGTGTAATGCGGGTGTTCGAGCAGGCCGTTCTCGAAACTTTCTTCCTCGCCCGACACCGCATTGCCCATGACGCCGGGCAACAGCCGCACAACGGCGTCGAGCAGTACGAGCGCCGCCGGCTCGCCGCCCGACAGGATGAAATCGCCGATGGAGACCTCTTCCAGTCCACGCGCCTCGATCAGCCGCTGGTCGACGCCCTCGAACCGGCCGCAAACGATGACGGCGCCTGGCCCGCCAGCCAGTTCGCGCACGTGCGCCTGCGTCAGCGGCTTTCCACGCGGGCTCATCAGCAAACGCGGCCGCGGATCGCCCGCCGGCGACGTGTGGTCGATCGCCTTGGCCAGCACATCGGCGCGCATCACCATGCCGGCGCCACCGCCGGCCGGCGTGTCGTCGACGGTGTGATGGCGATCGCTGGCGAAGTCGCGGATCTGGATAGCTTCCAGCGACCATGTCCCGACTTCGAGCGCCCGTCCGGCCAGCGACAGGCCTAGCCCGCCCGGAAACATCTCGGGATAGAGCGTCAGCACCGACGCCTTGAACGTCACCGGTTGCCTCCGGCTTCGCGCGGCGCGTCGCCATCCTCATCCTCGACAAGGCCGGCGGCTGCCGGGTCGACGCGGAGAAAACCTTCGGCGATCGAAACCTGAGGCACGGCGGCCTGGGTGAACGGGATCAGCACGCCTTTGCGCCCGCCGAGGGTAACGTCGAGAATGTCGCCGCCGCCGAAATTATGCACCGCCACCACCTTGCCGATGACCGCGCCCTTATCGTCGCGGACTTCAAGTCCGACGAGATCGGCGTGGTAGAATTCGTCCTCCTCGCCATCGTCGGGCAGCATCGAGCGGTCGACGAACAGCTCGGTTCCGGCCAGCGCCTCGGCGGCATTGCGATCGGCAATGCCCTCGAAGCGCACCACCACGACGGTGTTGGCGGGCCTTATGTCGGTGATCTGGAAAACGCGGCCGTCCTTGGCATAGAGCGGCCCATAATCGGCCAGCGCCATCGGCTCGCCAGTGAAAGTCTTGACCCGCAATTCGCCCTTGATGCCGTGGGCGGCGCCGATCACGGCCATTTGCACGGGGTTCTGGGGCTTCGACATGGCTGATATCCTTTGCCCTGCTCTAACGCCCTACCGGCGTCATTTCAATGACAGGTTCTTCACCGCTTCCTAACCCGGCTGCCTGACAATGGCGGCATGCAGGAATTTCTCATCCCGGCAAAACCCGACCTCCAGGCAGCGCGCGAAAGCTGGCTGAAGATGCTGGCGCGCGAGCGCCGGCTGTCGCCGGCGACCGTCGAAGCCTATGAGCGCGACACGCGCCAGTTCCTGCATTTCCTCACAGGGCATTGCGGCGGCTCGCCTGGTCTTTCCGACATCGCCACTCTCCGCCCGGCCGATCTGCGCGGCTTTCTTGCCGCGCGGCGCAACGCCGGCGCCGGCGCCCGCACGCTCGGACGCGGCCTCGCCGGCATCCGCTCGCTGCTGCGCTTCCTCGAACGGCGGGGTCTCGCCAATGCCGCCGGTGCCGCGGCGTTGCGCGCGCCGCGCCAGCCGAAATCGCTGCCCAAGCCGCTGACCGCCAGCGATGCCAAACATGTCGTGTCGGTGGACTGCCAGCTGGCTGAAGAGCCTTGGATCGCCGCCCGCAACGCCGCCGTGCTGACGCTGCTTTATGGATCGGGCCTGCGCATTTCCGAAGCGCTGGGCCTCAGCGCCGCCGACCTGGCATCGGAAGCCGACACCGTGCTGCGCGTCACGGGCAAGGGTGGCAAGACACGGCTGGTGCCAGTGCTGCCGGTGGCGCTGCGGGCCATCGCCGAATACCGAAAACTTTGCCCCTATCATCTCGACCCCAAGGGCCTGCTGTTTCGCGGCGCCCGCGGCGGGCCGCTTAACCCGGCCATCGTCCAGCGCGACATGGCCAGGCTGCGCTCGGCGCTGAACCTGCCCGACACCGCGACGCCGCACGCGTTGCGCCATTCCTTCGCCACCCATCTGCTCGGGCGCGGCGGCGACCTGCGCACCATCCAGGAACTGCTCGGCCACGCCAGCCTGTCAACGACGCAGGTCTATACCGGCGTCGACACCGCAAGACTGCTCGAGATTTACGAATCCGCGCATCCCCGCGCGTGACCACTGAATAAGTCCAGGACAATTTCCCCACGCCGGTTAACCGTTTCGCCGCTTTTCAGTCCTAGAACCGCACCATGAAACGCGCCCTTGCCATTGCCGATCGCGCGGCCCTTGTGTCGCTGAAGCTGCTCGTCGCGCTCAACGCCGTGTTTTGCCTGTCTTTTCTCGTCGTGCTGCTGCTTGCCATGGGCAGGGCGCATGCCGAAGCCCCGGCCTGCGCCGGCGCCGATCTGCTGTCGGCCCTGCTGAAGGAAGACCCCGCCACCTATTCCAGGATCGAGACGGAAGCAGCAGCGACGCTGAACGGCAAGGGCCTGTTGTGGAAGCTGGAGAAATCAGGCGAAAAGCCATCCTTCCTGTTCGGCACCATGCACATGACCGACCCGCGCGTGACCACTCTGCCGCCGGCAGCCAGGAAAGCCTATGACGCTGCCGGCACCATCATCATCGAGACCACCGACGTGCTCGACAAGCAGAAGATGATGGAGGCCATGCTCAAGGAACCCGAGCTGATGATGTTCACCGACAACACGACGTTGTCGTCGCTGTTGTCGCCGGAGGATGCGGCGGTGGTGAACAAAGGGCTCGATGCGCGCGGCATTCCGCCGGCGAGCGTCTCCAAGATGAAGCCGTGGCTGCTGTCGGCCATGGTCGCGCTGCCGGTCTGTGAGGTCGCCCGTCAGGCAGGCGGCGCACCGGTTCTCGACGTCAAGCTGGCGCAGGACGCCAAGGCCTTGGGGAAGCCGGTGGAAGGGTTGGAGACCGCTGCCAGCCAGCTGCGCGCCATGGCCTCGCTGCCGATTGCGTTCCACATCAAAGGGCTGGTCGAGACCCTGAAGCTCGGCGACAAGATAAACGACATCAACGAAACCATGATCGTGCTTTACCAGCGCGGCGACACCGGCACCTTCTGGCCGCTGTTGCGTTCGATCTCGCCCGACGAAGACGACGACGCAGGTTACGCCGAATTCGACCGGACGATGATCACCGGCCGCAACAAGGTCATGGCCGACCATGCCGCACCGATCCTGGCCAAGGGCAATGCCTTCATGGCCGTCGGCGCCATGCATCTTCCCGGCCCCGAAGGCCTGGTCGAGGATTTTCGCAAGGCCGGCTATACCGTCACCGCCGTCGACTGAGCAGCGCCCGTCTTGAATACCGAATCACGTAAGCCCGGCTCTGTGCGGTGCGCAACTGATTCGCAAAGCGGAGGCGGTTGGCCCTATTTTTGGCGGAAAAGGCCAGCTAAGCTCGTTCTACCTCGTTCGTGATTGATTTTGCGGGGGAAATACAGGCCAACAAGCGGTTGCGAATCAGAATTTTCCTGCGTTCGTCAATTTGAAGGCCTAGTATGAACCCGTTCAACGGTTGCGCGTTGAGGGGTGTTGATTGATGCTTTTCATCCACGGAGGACACTTTTATGGCGAACCCTAACGATCCAGCGCCCAGGTCGGGTGGTGGCAGCGGCTGGCTGATTGCGCTGGTCGTCGTCATCCTTGCGATTGTCGCGTACTATGTTTTCGGCAGAAGCGGCGAACATCCTGCGCCCGCAGAGCCGCCGGCAGCCAGCACACCGGCGCCCGCACCTGCACCGGCTGAGCCGATGAAGCCCGCCGAACCGGCTCCCGCACCAGCCCCTGCGCCCGCGGCTCCTGCGCCAGCCCCGGCACCCGCGCCCGCTCCGGCGCCGAGCCCGTAATCTGGCCAACTGATCTGGCATCTTGATTCCAGCCAAGAACGGCCCGCTGAAAAGCGGGCCGTTTTGTTTGGGGCACCTATCGGCGAGCGTCGCAATTCTTCACCGCCCCCTCTGTCCTGCCGGACATCTCCCCCTCGAGAGGGGAGATCGGCTGTCTCACGAACAGCGCCGGGTTAGAAACGTGAGAAACTTGAAAGCTCGCGACGCGGCGGTGAAGTCCAATCTCCCCGCTTGAGGGGGAGATGGCCGGCAGGCCACAGGGGGGTGCTGTCCCTCCAGCGTTTCCTTAAATATGGATCGGCTTGAAGAACGTCGCCAGCGCTGCTTCCTTCACCGCTTCCGACATTGTCGGATGCGCGTGGCAGGTGCGGGCGAGGTCTTCGGATGAGCCGCCGAATTCCATCAGCACCGCCGCCTCATGAATCATCTCGCCGGCGCCGAAGCCGACAATGTGGACGCCGAGCACGCGGTCGCTGGCTTTGTCGGCGAGGATCTTCACGAAGCCGTCCGTGTGCAGCATGGCGCGCGCGCGGCCGTTGGCGGTGAACGGGAATTTGCCGCTTTTGTAGTCGATGCCGGCCTTCCTCAGCTCTTCCTCTGTCTTGCCGACCGAAGCGATTTCCGGGCTGGTGTAGACGACGCTCGGAATGACGTCGTAATTCACATGGCCGGCCTGGCCGGCAATGGTCTCGGCCACCGCCACGCCTTCATCCTCGGCCTTGTGCGCCAGCATCGGCCCGGCGATGACGTCGCCAATGGCGTAGATGCCGGCCACGTTGGTCCTGAGATGCCCGTCGGTCTTGACCCGGCCGCGCTCGTCGACCTCGACGCCGGCTTCTTTCAACCCGAGGCTGTCGGAATAGGCCCGGCGTCCGGTCGAGATCAGCACCGCGTCGGCCTCGATGGTCTCGGCCGCACCACCCTTGACCGGCTCGAAGGTAACGGCGGCGCCCTTTTTGGCCTTGGTCACCCCTGTCACCTTGGTGCCGAGCTTGAACTCGAAACCCTGCTTGGAAAGCAGGCGCTGGAACTGCTTGGAGACCTCGCCGTCCATGCCGCCCAGGATGGTGTCGAGGAATTCGACCACGGTGACCTTGGCGCCGAGCCGTGCCCAGACCGAGCCGAGCTCCAGACCGATGACCCCACCGCCGACAACCACCAGATGTCCCGGCACCTTCTCCAGCGACAGCGCGCCGGTCGACGACACGATCACCTTCTCGTCGATGTCGACCTTGACGCCGGGAATGCCGGCGACATCGGAGCCCGTGGCAATAACGATATTTTTCGTCTCGATCTCCTCGACCTTGCCGTCCTCAGCCGTCACCGACACCTTGCCGGCCGCAACCACCTTCCCGGTGCCACGGAAACTATCGATCTTGTTTTTCTTGAACAGGAAGGCGACGCCATTGACGTTGGCCGAAACGGTCGCGTCCTTGTGCGCCATCATCTTCTTCAGATTGAGTTTCGGCGCCGGTATCTCGACGCCCAGCGCATCGAAGGAATGGCCGGCCTCGGCGAACATCTCCGAGGCATAAAGCAGCGCCTTGGATGGGATGCAGCCGATGTTCAGGCAGGTGCCGCCGAAAGTGGCGTTCTTCTCGACCACCGCGACCTTGAGCCCGAGCTGTGCCGCCTTGATGGCACAGACATAGCCGCCCGGCCCCGACCCGATGATAACGACATCATAAGCCATGTTCGTTTCCCTTAGCTTGGGGCTCAGCGGCCGCCGCTTACATTCAGGATTGCGCCCGTCGTGTAGGACGCTTCATCCGACAAAAAATAGAGAACGGCATGCGCGACTTCATCCGCCGTGCCGGCTCGTTTCATCGGCAGCATGTCGCGGAACCGCTCAACCCGGTCCGGCTGGCCGCCCGAAGCGTGGATCTCGGTGTCGATGATGCCCGGCCGTATCGCGTTGACGCGCACGCCTTCGGTCGCGACTTCGCGCGCCAGGCCGAGCGTAAAAGTGTCGATCGCCGCCTTGGACGCTGCATAGTCGACATATTCGCCGGGCGAGCCGTGTAGCGACGCCGCCGACGAGATGTTGACGATGGCGCCGCCCTGGCCGCCATGCTTGCTCGACATGCGTTTGACCGCTTCGCGCGCGCACAGGAACGAGCCGATGACGTTGATGCGCATCATGCGCTCCAGCCGCGCCAGGCTCATCTCGTCGACACGCGCCTTGACGTCGACGATTCCGGCATTGTTGACCAGGGCGTCGAGCCGGCCATAGGCGCTATCGACGGCTTCGAACACGGCGACGATGTCAGCCTCGACGCCGACATCGCCCTTGACCGCTATCGCTTCACCGCCACCGGCCTCGATCTCGGCGACCAGCGCCTGGGCCGCGGCCTCGTTTGCGGCATAGTTGACCGCGACGCGGTAGCCGGCCTTCGCCGTAAGCCGGCAAGTGGCCGCACCAATGCCGCGGCTGCCGCCGGTGACCAGAAGAACTTTCTTCGCCGCGCTCATTCCTGGCAACCTTTCAGCAAAAACACATCCCACGGCAGTTTCGAAAAACCGTTGGAGCCAAAGGCGGACGACATCTGCAACGATGAACCCAGATCGGGGAAGATCAGGCTCTGCGGCGCGTCCGTGCCTTCGGCCGCCAGCAGCGCAATGTTGCCCTTGTCGTCGGCGCTGTAGACCACGCCCTGCCAGACCGTGCAGGCGGCAAGCTCGTCACCGGTGACGTCGCCGGTCGGGCATTTGTACATCAGCGAGCCATGCGGTCGCGAAACACCGGAGGTCCACATCACAATGCCGTCGAGCACGATGCCCTTGTCGAGCACCATCGTGAAGGAGTTGGTGACGGTGACCGCATCCGTCGTCGGCCGGAAATCGATGCCGGCATCGCTCTCGGCATCGCCATAGACGGCGAGAGCCAGCGGGCAGGCGGCCTGGGCGGGGATCGGCGTCGCCACCGCTGCTGCTAGCGACAGGGCCAGAACACGCTGCGAAATTCGGAAGGACCGGATTGTCATTCGTCGCCCTGAACATCCCGGTCGACAAGGAAGACCGCTGCTAGAAAGTAATCTATCTCAAAGAGAATTTTCGCATCCCCGTCCACCGGAATGGTGTTGATCTCATACTTGAGGGTCAAATAGCGGGAGCCTTCCGACAGTTCGATATAGATGTCGCGCTCATCGCCGCCACCGATTGTCCAATTGAACTCAGGCTTGTTCAGGACCTGCAGCGCTTTCGGCAACGCGTGAAATGCAATCGGGTCGTTGCCAGCCAGAATGGTTGGATGTCCTCCCAGATTGAGTTCGAAATCGCCGCGCCAGGTCGTCATCATGCCATTGAGTGCCAAGGCGGTCTTGGAAGGCTCGACGCTGATCGATCGCAAGCGAAAATCGGGGCTGAAGAAGAATTCGCAATTGGCGCCATAGATACACCACGCGGACTCCGTGTCCCCGTGGCGATAATGACCGTCCGCCCGCACATCCTCCGCGTCGATCAGTTGTCGAACCGCCTCACGGCTGCTTTTGCCGAGTTCGAGAGGACCCGCGCGGCCAGTCGTCAGGAGTTCGAACAGGTCGATCGGCTGGGCGGGCTCGGCCATCCCGGATCACTCACAGATCGAGCACCAGCCGTTCGGGATCCTCCAGGCTATCCTTGACGCGGACCAGGAAGGTCACGGCTTCCTTGCCGTCGACGATACGGTGATCGTAGCTCAGCGCCAAGTACATCATCGGCCGGATCACGATCTGGCCGCCGACCACGACCGGCCGGTCCTGGATCTTGTGCATGCCCAAAATCCCGGACTGCGGCGCATTGAGGATCGGCGTCGACATCAGCGAGCCGTAAACGCCGCCGTTGGAGATCGTGAACGTGCCGCCTTGCATATCGGCGACCGAGAGCTTGCCGTCACGCGCGGCGATGCCCAGCCGGCCGATATCCTTCTCTATTTCGGCAATCGACATCTGATCGGCGTCGCGCACCACCGGCACGACGAGGCCCTTTTCGGTGCCGACGGCGACGCCGATATGGGCATAGTTCTTGAAGATGATGTCGGTGCCGTCGATCTCGGCATTGACCGAGGGGATCTCCTTCAAGGCGTGGGTGACGGCCTTGGTGAAGAAGCCCATGAAGCCGAGCTTCACGCCGTGCTTCTTCTCGAAGATGTCCTTGTACTTGGTCCTGAGCGCCATCACCGCCGACATGTCGACCTCGTTGAAGGTGGTCAGCATGGCGGCGGTCGACTGCGCTTCCTTCAGCCGGCGCGCAATGGTCTGGCGCAGCTTGGTCATGCGCACGCGCTCCTCGCGCGACGCATCGTCGCCCGAGGACGGCGCACGCACGGCGACCGGAGCCGGTGCGGCCTTCGGAATTTCGGCCGGCTGCGACGGCGCGCCCTTGGAAATCGCGTCGAGCACATCGCCCTTCAGCACCTGGCCGCGCTTTCCCGAGCCAGAAACCTGGTCGACCGACAGATTGTTCTCGGCGATCAGCTTTGCGGCAGCTGGCGCCGGCGGCATGGCGCGCGGCTCGACCGGCCCGGCATCGCCGGCAATCTTGGCGGTCTCGGCCGCAGCCTGCTTGGTCGTATGTGCCGCGTCGGGGCTCGACGCCTGCGACACAGCTTGCGGCTTGGTCTCCTGCTTGGACGCCGGGGCGGCGGCAGCGCCTCCAGCCGAGATCGAACCGAGCAGCGCACCGACGCCGACGGTCTCGCCTTCCTTGGCGGTGATCTCGCCCAGCGTGCCGGCGGCGGCGGCAGGCACTTCCACCGTCACCTTGTCGGTTTCGAGCTCGACCAGCGGCTCGTCGACGGCAATGGCATCGCCGACCTTCTTGAACCACTTGCCGATGGTCGCCTCGGTGACGGATTCGCCGAGAGTGGGAACGCGGATTTCGGTAGCCATTGTGCCTGTTCCGTTTCTTCTCTGTCTGTTCTATTCGCCGGGTTTGTTCTATTCGCCGAGCGCGTCTTCGAGCAGGGCGGCGAGCTGCGCCAAATGCTTCGACATCAAGCCGGTCGCCGGCGATGCCGCCGCAGGACGTCCGGTATAGCGCACCCGCTGGTGCTTGGCGTCGATATGCGCCAGCACCCATTCCAGATACGGATCGATGAACGACCAGGCGCCCATATTCTTGGGTTCCTCCTGGCACCACACCATCTCGGCATTGCGGAAGCGCGACAGTTCGGTGATCAGCGCCTTGGCCGGGAACGGATAGAGCTGTTCGACGCGCAAGAGATAGATGTCGTTGATGCCGCGCTTCTCGCGTTCCTCGTAGAGGTCATAATAGACCTTGCCCGAGCACAGCACGACGCGGCGGATCTTGGAATCCTTGGTGAGCTTGATCGTCTGGTTCTGCAACAGCTGGGCGTCGTCCCACAACAGCCGGTGGAACGAGCTTTCGCCCGAAATCTCCGGCAGCGTCGACACTGCCCGCTTATGGCGCAGCAGCGACTTCGGCGTCATCAGGATCAGCGGCTTGCGGAAGTCGCGCTTCAGTTGCCGGCGCAATATGTGGAAGTAGTTTGCCGGCGTGGTGCAGTTGGCGACTTGCATATTGTCTTCGGCGCAGAGCTGCAGGAAACGCTCGAGCCGGGCCGAGGAATGTTCCGGCCCCTGGCCCTCATAGCCATGCGGCAACAGGCAGACCAGGCCTGACATTCTGAGCCACTTGCGCTCGCCCGACGAGATGAACTGGTCGAACACCACCTGGGCGCCGTTGGCGAAATCGCCGAACTGCGCTTCCCAGAGCGTCAGCGCCTTCGGCTCGGCCAGGCTGTAGCCATACTCGAAGCCGAGCACCGCCTCTTCCGACAGCATCGAGTTGATGACTTCGTAGCCGGCCTGTGCGGCCGAGAGATTGTTGAGCGGGATGTAGCGGGTCTCGTCGCGCTGGTCGTAGAGCACGGAATGGCGCTGCGAGAAGGTGCCGCGTTCGGAATCCTGGCCGGACAGCCGGATCGGATTGCCGTCGAGCAAGATGGCGCCGAAGGCCAGCGCCTCGGCCGTCGACCAGTCGATGCCTTCGCCGGAGTCGATCGCCTGGCGGCGGTTTTCGAGGAAGCGGATGATGGTCTTGTGCGCCTCGAAACCCTTCGGCACCTCGGTCAGTTTCTTGCCGATGTCCTTCAGCACCTTGACCGGCACCGCGGTTTTCCCGCGGCGCTGTTCGTCCTGGTTGTCGGCGGTGCGCAGACCAGACCAGGCGCCGTCCAGCCAGTCGGCCTTGTTGGGCTTGTAGTGCTGGCCGACTTCCCATTCGGATTCCAGATGGGCGCGCCAGTCGGCCTTCATCTTGTCGAGTTCGGCCTGGCTGATATGGCCCTCGGCGATCAGCCGCTCGCCATAGATCTGCACCGTCGTCTTGTGGTTGCGGATGTTGGCGTACATGATCGGCTGGGTGAAGGCCGGTTCGTCGCCCTCATTGTGGCCGAAGCGGCGATAGCAGAACATGTCCACCACCACCGGCTTGTGGAACTTCATGCGAAATTCGATCGCCACCTTGGTGGCATGCACCACCGCTTCCGGGTCGTCGCCATTGACGTGGAAGATCGGCGCCTCGATCATCTTGGCGACGTCGGACGGATAGGGCGACGAGCGCGAGAAGCGCGGATTGGTGGTGAAGCCGATCTGGTTGTTGATGATGAAATGCAGCGTGCCGGCGACGCGGTGGCCGCGCAGGCCCGACAGGCCGAGGATTTCCGCGATCACGCCCTGGCCGGCAAAGGCGGCGTCGCCATGCAGAAGCAGCGGCAGCACCTTGGCGCGCTCTTCCAGCGGCACGATCTCCTCGCGGCTGCGGCCGAACAGATAGTCCTGCTTGGCGCGCGCCTTGCCCATCACAACCGGATCGACGATTTCCAGATGCGAGGGATTGGCGGTCAGCGACAGATGCACCTTGTTGCCGTCGAATTCGCGGTCCGACGAGGCGCCGAGATGGTACTTGACGTCGCCCGAGCCCTCGACCTCGTCAGGAGCGGCCGAGCCGCCCTTGAATTCGTGGAAGATGGCGCGGTGCGGCTTGGCCATCACCTGGGACAGCACGTTCAGCCGGCCGCGATGCGCCATGCCGAGCACGATCTCCTTCATGCCGAGCTGGCCGCCGCGCTTGATGATCTGCTCCAGCGCCGGGATCAGGCCTTCGCTGCCATCGAGGCCGAAGCGCTTGGTACCCTTGTACTTGACATCGATGAACTGCTCGAAGCCTTCGGCCTCGACCAGCTTCTGCAGGATCGCCTTTTTTCCCGTAGCGGTGAAGGAAATCTCCTTGTCGGCGCCCTCGATGCGCGCCTGGATCCAGGCCTTCTCCTCGGGGTCGGAAATGTGCATGAACTCGACACCGAGCGTCGAGCAATAGGTGCGGGTCAGGATCTCCAGCATCTGCCGGATGGTGCCGAATTCGAGGCCGAGCACATTGTCGAGGAAGATCGGCCGGTCGTAGTCGGCTGCGGTGAAACCGTAATTCTCCGGGGACAGCTCGTTATAGTCCTCAAGCGGCTTGGCGATGCCGAGCGGGTCGAGATTGGCGTGCAGATGGCCGCGCATGCGGAAGGCGCGGATCATCATGATGGCGCGCACCGAATCGCGCGTCGCCTGATGCACGTCGGCATCCGACAGCACGACGCCATTGGTGACCGCCTTGTCCTTGACCTTCTTTTCCAGATGCTTCTCGACGATGCCCCAATTGCCGTCGAGCGCCGACACCAGTTCGCCATTGGCCTGCAGCGGCCAGGAGGGCTTTGCCCAGGAAGCGCCCTTGGCGTTCTTGCGTACATCGCCGGCGTCGTCCTTCAGCCCGGCGAAGAAGTCCTGCCATTCGGGGTTTACCGACTCCGGATCGTCCTCATAGGACGCGTACAGCGCGTCGATATAGTCGGCATTGCCGCCATAGAGGAAAGAGGTGAGCGAAAATTGGTCGTTGGCCTGATCTTGTCTTGCCATTTTTGTCCGCGGAGCCTGGCTCCGTCTCCTTTTCAAAAGCGAATAGTGAGTAGCGAGTAGCGAGTAGCGATTTTTCCCGGGTCGCGCCGTTACTCTCTTTTCCCTATTCGCTATTCACTACTCGCTACTCACTTAGCCTTTGATCGCCTCGACCAGGGTCGTGCCCAGCCGTGCCGGCGATGGCGAAACCTTGATGCCGGCCGATTCCATCGCCGCGATCTTGTCTTCCGCGCCGCCCTTGCCGCCGGAGATAACCGCGCCCGCATGGCCCATGGTGCGGCCGGCCGGCGCGGTGCGCCCGGCGATGAAGCCCGCCATCGGCTTCTTGCGACCGCGTTTGGCCTCGTCCTTGAGGAACTGCGCGGCGTCTTCCTCGGCCGAGCCGCCGATCTCGCCGATCATGATGATCGACTTGGTCTCGTCATCGGCGAGGAACATCTCGAGCACGTCGATGAACTCGGTGCCTTTGACGGGGTCGCCGCCGATACCGACGGCAGTGGTCTGGCCGAGGCCGACATTGGTGGTCTGGAACACTGCCTCATAGGTAAGCGTTCCCGAGCGCGAAACAACGCCGACCGAGCCCTTGCGGAAGATGTTGCCGGGCATGATACCGATCTTGCATTCGTCGGGGGTGAGCACGCCGGGGCAGTTCGGGCCGATCAGCCGCGAGGTCGAGCGGTCGAGCCGCGCCTTGACCCTGACCATGTCCATCACCGGAATGCCTTCGGTGATGCAGACGATCAGCGGGATCTCGGCTTCGATGGCTTCGAGGAT
The DNA here is from genome assembly GCF_040321555.1 of Mesorhizobium sp. M0317. Taxonomy (NCBI): domain Bacteria; kingdom Pseudomonadati; phylum Pseudomonadota; class Alphaproteobacteria; order Hyphomicrobiales; family Phyllobacteriaceae; genus Mesorhizobium; species Mesorhizobium sp. M0317. The sequence goes on from NZ_JAMYRV010000024.1 coordinate 44,276, forward strand.
GGCTTCGGCGGCGCCCGCCGGCGGCACATAGACAACCGAGGCATTGGCGCCGGTCTTTTCCTTGCCCTCGGCAACGGAAGCGAAGATCGGCAGGTTTTCGCCCTTGGCGCCGGTCCAGGTCTCGCCACCCTTCTTGGGATGGATGCCGCCGACCATCTTGGTGCCGTGATAGGCCAAGGCCTGCTCGGTGTGGAACGTGCCGGTCTTGCCGGTCAGGCCCTGAACCAGCACCTTGGTGTTCTTGTCGATGAGAATGGACATCGGAGCCCTTTTCTAAAAGCCGTTGATCGGGGAAGGCGAGACGCGCCGGTAGACGCCGCTCACCATGTCTTGCCAGCTGTCGCTGCCGGCAGGTTTGAAATGCAGTCGCATCCGGTAGGCATCGGCATTGTCGAAAATATACGTCACGCGCGCTGAGCCACGCGGCGACGACCGCTCCAGAACCAGCTCATCGCCGTTCCACGTTCCTGTGGCCGGCGAGGCCGGCACAAAACCCATGGAGTCGAACTGGTGCATGGTGAAGAGCCTGTTTGGCTGATCGAAGCCGAACACGCTGTGCGAGCCGAACGAGACCGTGCCGTCGCGACGCTGGCGATAGCGCTGGACCACGAACAGTCCGCCGAACTGTGCCTCTGCCAGCACGTCCGACGTCGCCGGTCCGCCATCGGCCCACTGCGTTTCCGCCACCTCTTCCTCGCCGCGCCACGCGCCGACCAGCGCCTGCAGGCGCTGGTGATCGGCCGAGAGCGAGAAGGCGTTCATGATCAGAGCCGCTTCAGGTCGGAGACGGTGAGGTCGCTCTTGGCGTTGCCGGTGTTGAGCGTCGTTGCCGGTTCGAACATCAGCACCACCGGCTCGGCGGTCAGCGACCGCGGCCGGTGCTCGACGCCGCGCGGCACGACGATGAAATCGCCCTCGCCGAGCTCGACCGGACCGTCGCGGAAATCGATGGCGATGCGCCCGCGCAGGACGAGGAAGGCTTCGTCCTCATGCTCATGCGCATGCCAGTCGAAGGTCTCGCCGAGCTTGGCAACCTTCGCCTGGCTGTCATTGACGTCGCCGGCAATATGCGGATCGAAGACCTTGCTGATCTTCGCATCCGCCGCCTCGACGAGGTTTATCTTGCGCGGAGGCATTCGCCTTCAGCCCTTCACCGCCGCCACGATCTTCTTGGCTGCGTCGTCGAGATCGTCCGCCGACACGACGTTCAGACCGCTGTCGTTGATGATCTTCTTGCCGAGCTCGGCATTGGTACCTTCAAGGCGCACCACCAGCGGCACTTGCAGGCCGACTTCCTTGACCGCGGCAATGACGCCCTCGGCAATGATGTCGCACTTCATGATGCCGCCGAAGATGTTGATCAAGATGCCTTTGACCGCCGGATCCCGAGTGATGATCTTGAACGCCGCCGTCACCTTCTCCTTCGACGCGCCGCCGCCGACATCGAGGAAGTTGGCGGGCTCGGCGCCGTAGAGCTTGATGATGTCCATCGTCGCCATCGCGAGGCCGGCGCCATTGACCATGCAGCCGATATTGCCGTCGAGCGCGACATAGGCGAGGTCGTATTTCGACGCCTCGATCTCCTTCTCGTCCTCTTCGGTGGTGTCGCGCAATTCCATCAGTTCGGGGTGGCGAAACAGCGCGTTGTTGTCGAACGACACCTTGGCGTCCAGCACGCGCAGGCGGCCGTTTTTCATCACGATCAGCGGGTTGACCTCGAGCAGGCTCATGTCCTTCTCGACAAAGGCCTTGTAGAGGATCGGGAACAGCGTGCCGGCATCCTTGGCGGCATCGCCGGTGAGGCCCAGCGCTTCCACCAATATGTCGACGTCGGTGGTCGTCACGCCGGCCAGCGGATCGATGGCGCGGGTGATGATCTTTTCCGGCGTGTCGTGGGCGACGCCTTCAATGTCCATGCCGCCCTCGGTCGAGACGACGAAAGCGATGCGGCCGACCGAGCGGTCGACAAGGATCGACAGATAAAGCTCGCGATCGATGTCGGCGCCGTCCTCGATATAAAGGCGGTTGACCTGCTTGCCGGCCGGGCCGGTCTGCTTGGTGACCAGCGTGTGGCCGAGCATCTCATTGGCGTTGGCGACGACATCGGCGACAGACTTCGCCAGCCGCACGCCCCCCTTGGCGTCGGGCGACAGTTCCTTGAACTTGCCCTTGCCGCGGCCGCCGGCATGGATCTGGCTCTTCACGACATAGAGCGGACCGGGCAGCGCTTGTGCCGCGGCTTCCGCTTCGCTTGCCTTGAACACCGGCACGCCTTCGGCCACCGGCGCGCCAAAGCTCTTCAGCAGCGCCTTGCCCTGATATTCATGGATGTTCATCTGGATGGTCTCCGGATCGGCTGCTTGGGGGGATCACTTCGAGGCGAGGTGCGGGGCGATCTTGACGCAGGCCCCGGTCAGGCCCTGCACCGTCGCCACCGAGGCGTCGAACATCTTCTGCTCGGCCTTGTTGAGGTCGATCTCGATGATGCGCTCGACGCCGCCGGCGCCGATGACCACGGGAACGCCGACATAGGTGCCCTTGACGCCATACTGGCCCGAGAGATGCGCAGCACAAGGCAGCACGCGCTTCTTGTCCTTGAGATAGGATTCGGCCATCGAAATTGCGGAAGCCGCCGGCGCGTAGAAGGCCGAGCCGGTCTTGAGCAGACCGACGATCTCGGCGCCGCCGTCGCGGGTGCGCTGGACGATCTGGTCGAGCTTTTCCTTCGAGGTCCAGCCCATCTTGATGAGATCGGGCAACGGAATGCCTGACACGGTCGAGTAGCGGATCATCGGCACCATGGAATCGCCGTGGCCGCCGAGCACGAAGGCGGTAACGTCCTCGACCGAGACCTTGAATTCCTCGGCTAGGAAATAGCGGAAGCGCGCGCTGTCGAGCACGCCGGCCATGCCGACGACATGGGTCTTGGGCAGGCCGGAAAACTTCTGCAGCGCCCAGACCATGGCGTCGAGCGGGTTGGTGATGCAGATGACGAAGGCCTTGGGTGCATACTTCTTCAGCCCGGCGCCGACCTGTTCCATGACCTTGAGGTTGATGCCCAGCAGATCGTCGCGGCTCATGCCTGGCTTGCGCGGCACGCCCGCGGTGACGATGCAAACGTCGGCGCCCTCGATGCCGGCATAATCATTGACGCCGGTCAGCCGGGAATCAAAACCGTCGACAGGCGACGACTGCGCGATATCGAGCCCCTTGCCTTGCGGAATGCCCTCGGCAATATCGAACAGCACCACGTCGCCGAGGTCCTTGAGGCCGATCATGTGAGCGAGCGTGCCGCCGATCATGCCGGAGCCGATGAGCGCTATCTTGTTGCGTGCCATGTGAGGAAATTTTCCCTTTGTCTGTGACGACGCCCAAAATCCCTGGCGATCTGTTGACGGCGTCGAGGAAGAGGCCGGAATGCTATGGTCTCAGCTAGATTTCGCCGCATCCAGTAGCCCCGGTGGAAAATATATTCAATCGATTATTTTCGAGTGAATGATTTCAATCGGTTAGAAACATTGGGACTTACGTAAAAGTCAAAGTTTGTAGGCCAGCTTGGGAGATTTTACACAATGAGCGTGGAAATCAGAAGACTATATCCAGGCGATGACGCCCTTGTGAAGCGCATCGCCGAGGACGTGTTCGACGAGCCGGTCCGGGCAGACAGGCTTGCTGCCTACCTCGCCTCATCATCAGGTCATCTCATGATCGTGGCACTGGCCGATGGCGTCGTCGTCGGCCAGTGTGCTGCCGTCATCCACCGCCACCTGGACAAGGTCAGCGAACTCTACATCGACGAGGTCGGCGTCTCACCCGCCTACCAGCGCCATGGCATCGCGCGAAAGATGCTCGACGCCATGTTCGCGCTCGGCCGCGAGCAGGGATGCGGCGAAGCCTGGGTCGGCACCGAACCGGACAATGTTCCAGCGCGCGCGCTTTATGAATCGCGCAAGGAGGTGCATGGGCCGGCGGAGTCGTTTGTGATGTATGTGTACGAGCTTTAGGCGTCGGCGGGACAGCGCCCCCCTCTGCCTTGCCAGGCATCTCCCCCACGAGGGGGGAGATCGGACGTCACGCGACCTTTCGCCAATCTCCAATGGCCGCAGGAATGAGCGGAGCGCCGAAACCGCCAATCTCCCCCCGTGTGGGGGAGATGTCCGGCAGGACAGAGGGGGGCGCGAAGGATCACTACATAATGACCTCTTCGAACCCTCAGACCTGCACTTCCGCCTTCGCCTTTTGCCGTTCCGCCCAGTCCTCCAGCCAATCCCGGCTCTGCATTTCGATCAGCCGCGAGGCCGTGCGCTCGAATTCGAACACCTCGTTGCCGCGCCTGGCCGTATAGAGCTCAGGGGGCGAGGCATCGGCGCTTACCACCAGCCGCGTGTGATGATCGTAGAGCGTGTCTATCAGGAGGATGAAGCGCTTGGCCTCGTTGCGCTTGCCTTCGCCCAGCACCGGCACGTGATCGATGAAGACGGTCGAGAAGCGGCCGGCAATCGCCAGGAAATCGCGCGCGCCGAGCGGCTTTTCGCAGAGATCGGCGAAGGAAAACCGCGCCGCATTGCCGGAAGCAGCCGGTATTCTCACCTGCCGCCCCTTGAGCGTCAGCGCGGTCTCGGCCGTTGCCGCCCCGTGCGTCATCGCCTGCCAGGCTTCGTCGAGCATACGATCGGCTTCGGCATCCCCCGGCGTGACATAGACAGGCGTGCGGGCGAGCTTTTCCAGCCGGTAGTCCTTGTCGGCATCGAGCGTCAGCACATGGGCGTGGCGCTCGAGAATGCTGATGAAGGGCAGGAAGAGTTGGCGGTTCAGCCCGTCGCGATAAAGGTCTTGCGGCGCGACATTCGAGGTGGCGACCAGAACCACGCCATTGGCGAACAGCGCCGAAAACAGCCGCGACAGGACCATCGCATCGGCAATGTCGGTGACCGAAAACTCATCGAAGCACAGCACCCAGGCCTGTTCGGCAAGCTGAAGCGCGACCGGCGGGATCGGGTCGTCCTCCTTGACGTCGCCGTTCTTGCGCGCCTGCCGGTGCTTCTGGATGCGGTCCTGCACATCGGCCATGAAGTCGTTGAAATGAACGCGGCGCTTGGGCCTGACCGGCAACAGCTCGAAGAACATATCCATCAGCATGGTCTTGCCGCGACCGACGCCGCCATGAATGTAGAGGCCCTTGACGACCTCGCGCGTCTCGCGCTTGCGGGCAAACAGCCAGCCGAGCGCGCTCGACTTGTGCGCCAGCCGCTTGACCGAGATCTCGTCGGTCAGCCGGTCGAGCGCGGCGGCGATGCGCTCCTGCGCCGCATCGCGCTCGATGGCGCCGGTTGCGACCAGATGGTCGTAGCGCTGCCTGACGGTCGCATGGGTCTGGAGGCCGTCACGCAGATGCATCGGTCACGTCGCTGTCTAGGGATAGGCAGCCTATCTTGTAAGCGATATCGGCAAGCCGTTGGTAGTCTGGCCGTCGAATTTCGAACCGCCCGAGGAATAGAGCCGCGCCAGCGTGCCGCCATTCTCGTCATAGAGCGTCAGCTGCTTGCCGGCGACGTTCCACGATTTGATGCCGTCGATGGGCGGCGGGCAATGCAGCGGCCCGGCGCGGAAGCCGGCGCCGAATTTGGTCTGCGGCGTCGCCACCTTGCAGCTCTGTCCGGACACGCTGGCGTTCCAAACGCCGGCAACGCTCGCAGCGGTAAGGTCGGAGGCTCCGGCCGGCGCCGATCCGTCCGGCGGCAGCGAGGCGACCTGCGCGCCTGCCGGCGCGGTCGGGAATTGCGATGGGTCGGTGGTGCCCGGCGCTGCCGGGGGCGGCAGTTGGCTTCCGCTCACCGTGCCGGCGGGCGCGGGCTGCAGCGGGGCGGGCTGCTGGTCATCCATCGATGAAAAACGCGAGGTCGAACAGCCGCTCGCAACGAGCGCTGCCAGCGATACGGCTATCAGCCCGCTTCTCGAAAAAATCATTCCAACCTCCGTCGGATCCGGCTGGGGGGAAGCCGTCCGCACAATCTCACCCCTCACCAAGATGGAGAAGGTGGCGAAATTTCAACCCGATATGGTTAAAATAGGGTTTGCACCACGAATTGTTGTAAATTTGTCGCAAAATGGCTGGCGGACAAAAGGCATGTCTTCGCTCTAGCGCGGTTCCAACCGGTACATTGGTTGCGAAAGCGGCACCGGAGCCCGCAGCGGGTCGGCGCATCGGCGGTCGAGCGCAACTGCCGGCGCAAAACTGACTGAAGCGCTTGAGGCGCAAGGCCTGGCGCGTGAGCGGTTTCGCGCCTTCCGTCCGGGCGAGCTTTGGGACGTTCTCCGAGATCGAGCGCGGCTGAAGTCTGCATTTGGCCGTTTACGGCACTGCCGTTTTAGCCGATGGTCTATCGCAACAGGGGGAACAGATGAAATCAATCTTGGCAGTTTTGATCGCGCTGGTAATTTCGACGCCGGCCGCTTTCGCGGGCGAAATCTCCGATCGCGCCGCTGAAGCCGAAAAGGCACTGCAGGCGGGTGATGGCGCCGGCGCGCTGGACAAATTCCGCAGCGCCGAGGACGCTCTGTGGCAAGCGATGCCGCTTGGCGTGCAAAATGTGAAGCATATCCTGTCGGCCAGCGGGTTCGGCGCCTACGCCGAGCGCCCGAACCATGTCTACAAGCCGGGCGAAGAGATTGTGCTTTATATGGAGCCGGTCGGTTACGGCTACGGCTCGGATGGGCTCGGCAACAACCAGATCGCGCTTTACGTTGACCTTACCGTGCTTTCCCAGTCGGGCGAGAAGCTGGGCAGCGTCGAAAAGCTTGGTCGGGTCCAGCTCGCCTCGCGCTCGCATAACCGAGAGATGTTCTTCAAATTAAACGTCTCCCTGGATGGCGTTCCCCCCGGCAAATACCGCGCGGATTTCCTCATGCACGACGAGAACTCGCCAAAGACGGCGCCTTTCACGACCGACTTCGAGATTGCCGAATAGCGCGCCCAGTCGGAAAGAGCCTCGCGGCAACGGAACCAGAGCGCCGCAGATGCGTTCTTAAGCCGGCTGCAGGCCAGTCAATTTGCGAGGCATTGTCCATGATCAAATGGATCATCATTCTTCTGATCGTTGCTGCCGCCGCCAGCCTGCTCGGCATGCCGGCGCTGGCCGGTGCCGCCGCCACCGGCGCGCGCCTGCTGATCGGCATCGTTCTCGTCATCTTCCTGCTGATCGTACTCGGCGTTTTCGCGGTAACCTAGACGCAGCCCACACTGGTAATTCCCGCCCGTTTCCGCCATATAGCGGCGAAACGTACAGGAATTACCTCAGATCATGGCAGGCACTGCCTCCTTCGCCAAGATGAACGGCATCGGCAACGAAATCATCGTCGCCGACATGCGTGGCCGTGCCGATAGGGTCACGGCGGCGTCGGCTGTCGCGCTGAACGCCGATGCGGCGACCAGGTTCGACCAGATCATGGCGATCCACGATTCGCGCACGCCGGGCACCGCCTTTTACATCGACATCTTGAATTCCGACGGCTCGGGCGCGCAGGCCTGCGGCAACGGCATGCGCTGTGTCGTCCAGGCGCTGGCCGCCGAAACCGGCCAGAAGACTTTCACCTTCGAGACCCGCGCCGGCATCCTCAACGCCGTCGAACATGCCGACGGCACCATCTCGGTCGACATGGGCACGCCGCGCTTCGGCTGGCAGGATATCCCGCTGGCTGAGGAATTCCGCGACACCCGCATGATCGAGTTGCAGATCGGCCCCATCGACGCGCCGGTGCTGCATTCGCCTTCGGCTCTCTCGATGGGCAACCCGCACGCCATCTTCTGGGTCGAAAACGATGTCTGGTCCTACGAACTCGAGCGTTTCGGCCCGCTGCTCGAAAACCATCCGATCTTCCCCGAGCGCGCCAACATCACTATCGCCCAGGTAACGTCGCCGGAGACGATGATCATCCGCACCTGGGAACGCGGCGCCGGCCTGACCAAGGCCTGCGGCTCGGCCGCTTGCGCTTCCGTCGTCGCCGCTGCCCGCACCCGGCGCACCGGCCGCAGCGTTACGCTGATGACGCCCGGCGGCGGCTCGCTGCATGTGGAATGGCGCGACGACGACCACGTCATCCTGACCGGTGCCGCTGAATGGGAATTTTCCGGCAGTTTCGATCCGTCGACCGGCACCTGGGCCCGCGACACCGAAAGCGCGGCCTGATGTCTGCACTTGCCGATACCAAGGGCCTCAACTCCCAAGGCATAGACGTCGTCACCTTCGGCTGCCGTCTCAACACCTATGAATCCGAGGTGATGCGGCGCGAGGCCGAAAGTGCCGGCCTCGGCGCGCTCAAAGGCGGGGCTATCATCTTCAACACCTGCGCCGTCACTTCGGAAGCGGTGCGCCAGGCCAGGCAGTCGATCCGCAAAGCCCGCCGCGAAAACCCGGCGGCGCGCATCATCGTCACCGGCTGCGCCGCGCAGACCGAACCGCAGAATTTTGCCGCCATGGACGAGGTCGACCTCGTGCTCGGCAATGAGGAGAAGCTGAAGGCGAACTCCTATCGCGCGCTGCCGGATTTCGGCGTCAACGACACCGAAAAGGCGCGCGTCAACGACATTTTCTCGGTGCGCGAGACCGCCGGCCACATGGTCGACGCCATTGAGGGCCGGGCGCGTGCTTTCGTCCAGGTGCAGAACGGCTGCGACCATCGCTGCACCTTCTGCATCATCCCCTATGGCCGCGGCAACTCACGCTCGGTGCCGATGGGCGCGGTTGTCGAGCAGGTCAAGCGTCTGGCCGGCAACGGCTACGCCGAGATCGTGCTGACCGGCGTCGACATGACCAGCTTCGGCGCCGACCTGCCGGGCGCGCCGAAGCTGGGAAAGCTGGTGAAGACCATCCTGAAGCAGGTGCCTGATGTGAGGCGGCTGCGGCTGTCCTCAATCGATTCGATCGAGGCGGATGATGATCTGCTCGACGCCATCGCCACCGAACCCAGGCTGATGCCGCATCTGCATCTGTCGCTGCAATCAGGTGACGACATGATCCTGAAGCGCATGAAGCGCAGGCATTTGCGTGACCAGTCGATCCGCTTCTGCGAGGATGTGCGCAAGCTGCGCCCCGAAATCGTCTTCGGCGCCGACATCATCGCCGGCTTCCCGACCGAGACCGAGGAAATGTTCGAGAATTCGACAAAAATTGTCGAGGAATGTGGGCTGACGCACCTGCATGTCTTCCCGTTTTCGCCGCGCGAAGGCACGCCCGCCGCGCGCATGCCGCAGGTCCGCCGCGAATTGGTCAAGCAGCGCGCGGCCCAGCTGCGCGCCGCTGGTGAGGCTGCGTATCGCCGCCATCTGTCGTCCCTCCCGGGAACGCGCCAAACGATCCTTATCGAGCGCGACGGCCTCGGCCGCACCGAAGGGTTCACGCTTGCCGCGCTCGGCACAGGCGCGCCGGGCGAGATCGTCGAGGCAGACATCACCGGCCATGACGGCGCGCGCCTGATAGCAGCCCCGCTCACTGCCCGCGCCGCCTGAGACGATTGAAGCATGGCCGGTTTTTTCAAGAACATATTTTCGTTCGGCAAGAAGGAAGTCGTCGAGGAGCGCATCGACGAAACCGCTCCCCTGCCGCCGATCAAATGGGATGCGCTTGAGGCGCTGAAGCCGGCGGCCGAGCTGGTCGTTCCGGAGTTCTTGAAGCGCGAGGAGCCCGAGCCGCCGACGCCCCACCCTCCCGTCGATGGGGAGGGTCGCCACGAAGTGGCGGGGAGGGGTGAGAGCGCCGACGCCGGCGCCACTCACCCCCACCCCCAAGCTTCGCTTGGGACCTCCCCCATCGAGGGGGAGGTAAAGCCTGCGCCGCAGTCGGCGCCAGAAGAACCGAAGCCCAAACCCGCGCCGACCATCCCGCCCGCGCCGGAACCGGTCGTCCCATCCGAGCCGGAACCGTTGCCGGAGCCCGCGCCGGTAGAAGAACCGCAGCCTGAGCCGGAGATACCCGAGCCGCCTGCACCGGAAGAAGTTCCTGCGCCGCCAGCCGTTCCGGAGCCGGCTCCCGAGCCGCAGCCCCAAGAAGTGCCGCCGGCGCCGGCCGAGCCGGAGATCGAACCATCGCGTCCGGAACCGCAGCTGGAGCCCGCTCCCGTCGAAGTGCCGACGCCTGCCGAGACTCCAGCAGAACCGGCCGCCCCGGTCGAAGTGCCGCAACCGTCCGCGCCTCCCGCACAGCCTACCTCAGAGGTCAGCGCCGCCCCTCCTGCCGGCACCTTCTCCCCGTATAGCCACGGGGAGAAGGACGAGGCGCCCCACCCTCCCCTCGATGGGGAGGGTCGACGCGAAGCGGCGGGGTGGGGTGATGGCGCCGACGCCAGCGCAAATCACCCCCACCCCCAGCCTTCGCTTGGGACCTCCCCCATCAAGGGGGAGGTAAAGCGCACGTCGGTTGAAGCTGTACCCGCGCCGGTCGAAGCCAAGACCATCGTTGCCGAGCTAGCGCCCGCGCCGGCCCCGCAACCTTCGCCACAGTCAAAACCAGCTCCCGGCAAAGTCACCGTCACCAAAAAGGTCGAGCAGAAAGCCGAGCCGCAAAAGGCGCCCGAACTGGCGCCGCGACGCTCCTGGTTCCAGCGCATGCGCGACGGGCTTGCCCGCTCCTCGAAAGAACTCACCGGCAACATTGCCGGCGTTTTCACCAAGCGAAAGCTCGACGAAGAGACGCTACAGGACCTCGAAGACGTGCTGATCCGCGCCGATCTCGGCATGGAAACAGCCTTGCGCGTCACCGATGCGCTCGCCGCCAGCCGCTATGGCAAGGATGTCTCCGACGCGGATGTCCGCACCATCATGGCGGCCGAGGTGGAGAAGGTGCTGGCCCATGTCGCCAAGCCGCTGGAGCTCGACCTCTCGCACAAGCCGCATGTCATTCTGGTGGTCGGCGTCAACGGCACCGGCAAGACCACGACCATCGGCAAGCTCGCCGCCAAACTGACCGATGGTGGCCTGTCGGTGATGCTGGCCGCCGGCGATACCTTTCGCGCTGCAGCCATCGAGCAGCTGAAGATCTGGGGCGAGAGGACGAAGTCTCCGGTCATCGCCTCGAAGATCGGCGCGGATGCCGCCGGCCTCGCCTACGACGCTTTCGAACGCGCCAAGGAGGCCGGCTCCGACGTACTGATCATCGACACCGCCGGCCGGCTGCAAAACAAGACCGAACTGATGGCGGAGCTGGAAAAGATCGTGCGCGTGCTGGGCAAGCTCGATCCGGAAGCGCCGCATACCGTGCTGCAGACGGTCGACGCCACCACCGGCCAGAATGCGCTCAATCAGGTCGAGATCTTCCGCAATGTCGCCGGCGTCAACGGCCTGGTGATGACCAAGCTGGACGGCACGGCGCGCGGCGGTATTCTGGTCGCGATCGCGGCAAAGCACAAACTGCCGGTCTATTTCATCGGCGTCGGCGAACAGGTCGACGACCTCGAACCATTCTCGGCCGGCGAATTCGCCAGGGCGATCGCCGGCGTAGCGTAACAGGCAATGATCCCGAAGAGCTGACGGCTTTTTGGACAAGATCATGCGTCAGAAGGAAGTCATGAACCCACCCATCCTCGAACGCGACCCGTCCGACCCGCGAAAGAAGAAAGAAAGCGTCAATCCGCTGCTCAAGCTGGTGCTGGAACTCGGGCCGCTGATGGTGTTCTTCTTCGCCAATGCACGCGGCGCCTGGCTGGTGCAGAAATTTCCTGTCCTGGCCGAATTCGGCGGGCCGATCTTCGTCGCCACCGGCCTGTTCATGGCGGCGACGGCGATCGCGCTGATCGCCTCTTGGCTGCTGCTGCGCACCTTGCCGATCATGCCGATGGTCTCGGGCGTCGTCGTCTTCATCTTCGGCGCGCTGACGCTCTATCTGCAGGACGACGTGTTCATCAAGATGAAGCCGACCATCGTCAACACCCTGTTCGGCGGCGTGCTGCTCGGCGGTCTGTATTTCGGCCGATCGCTGCTCGGCTATGTCTTCGATTCGGCCTTTCGCCTCGATGCCGAAGGCTGGCGCAAGCTGACTTTCCGCTGGGGCCTGTTCTTCCTGTTCCTGGCTCTTGCCAATGAAGTGGTGTGGCGGAATTTTTCCACCGACTTCTGGGTTACCTTCAAGGTCTGGGGCATCATGCCGATCACCCTGTTGTTCACCTTCAGCCAGATGCCGCTGATCCTGCACCATTCGATCGAGGATAAGACCGAGAAGGTGGAAGAAGCCGGCAAGTAGAGCAATTCCAGGAAAAGTATGAAGCGGTTTTCCGTCCGGAATTGCGTCCGAATAAACGGAGACGGCCATGGAATTCGTTACCACGCGCGATGAACTGAGGGCGATCTACAAAACGCCGCGGCCGACCGACGCATCGATGCGCAAGGAGCTCAAGGCGCTTGACGGCCACTGCCGCTCCTTCATCGGCAAGAGCCCTTTCGTGCTGATCGGTTCTTCCGACGGCGCCGGCAATGCCGACGTGACGCCTAAAGGCGACAGGCCCGGCTTCGCCCTTGTCCTTGACGACAAGGCCATCGCCATTCCCGACCGGCCCGGCAACAACCGGCTGGACACGCTGGAGAACATCCTGCTCAATCCTTCGGTCGGCCTGCTTTTCCTCATCCCCGGCATGAACGAGACGCTGCGCATCAATGGCGATGCCCGCATCACCGTCGACGCCGGTTTGCGCGATCGCCTCGCCGTCGACGGCAGGCAACCGCAAAGCGTCGTCGTGGTCAGCGTCAAGGCCGCCTACATGCACTGCGCCAAGGCGTTCATGCGCTCCGAATTGTGGAAGCCGGACAGCTGGCACAACCGCGCCACATTGCCGACGCTGGGTAAGATCCTGTCCGATCAGATGGCGCATACCGAAACTGCCGACGATTTCGACCGCTCGCTGGACGAGGCCTACAGCACGACCCTGTGGTAGATTTCGGGGTACGATTCGCCATTGCAGTCCTTTGCCGGTTTCCCTAGCCCTGTTTCCCCGTGATCGAACTCCTCGCCATCTCCGGCAGCCTGCGCGCCGCCTCGACCAATTCGGCGCTGCTGGCGGCGCTGTCCGCGAACGCGCCTTCGGATTGCCGCGTAACTGTCTATGACGGGCTTGGCCTGCTGCCGATCTTCAACCCGGATGACGAAGGCGAGCGCACACCGGCCGAGGCCACGCGGCTGATCGAGGCCGTCACCGGCGCCGACGGCATCATCGTCTCCTGCCCCGAATATGCCCATGGCGTGCCGGGCGGCATGAAAAACGCGCTCGACTGGCTGGTCTCACGCGACGCCGCCGTCGGCAAGCCCGCCATGCTGGCCCACGCCTCCGCGCGCTCGCTCTACGCCCGCGCAGCGCTTGCGGAGATCATGCGGACGATGTCGTTTGCGCTTTGTGAGGACGCGGTTCTGGAGATTGCCTTGCTCGGCAAGAAACCGCCGGAGATGGAAGCGATCCTGGGAGAGGACGAGAACCTGCGGGCCATGCGCGAAGCGGTGCAGGTTTTCGCGAGTTTTATAGGCGCAGACGTTGCCTCGTCCTAGGGCGGAGCAAGGAGCGAAGCGACGCGGCGCAGACCCTAGGATGACGAACGAAAGGGTGCGGCGCATCCCAACGTGCCGCTGTGCTACCCCTTCCGCAACGTCTCGACATCGGTCACACCGACATACCAGTCGCGCGCGTTGACCTCTTCGAACACCACCCAGACGTCGTCATTGCTAAGCCCGGTGGCGTCCATGATGGCCGCCGTGACCTTTTTGGCGATGTCGGCCTTCTTGCCAGCGGGATCAGCGGCGATCACTTCCTTGACGATGCGGATGTTGACGAATGGCATGACGTCCTCCCCTTGAATTGTGTCTGATACCGCCGCCGCTGGGCGGCTTCGAAATCCGCTCCGGCGAACCGCTTGGCGGCGGTTCCGGCGGCCGCCGCGCAACAGGCGCCGCGGACATGCGCAGAAACGCCATCAAGGGCCGCCAGAGAAGCGTTTGCAGCAGCCTCAATACGTCTTCGCCCCGTTCACCATCAGCCGCACCATGTAGAGCGACGTGGTGCCGGCGATGTAGAGGCAGTTCAGCTTGTTGCCGCCGAACACGCAATTGGCGGTCACTTCCGGCACCTTGACCTTGCCGATCAGCGTGCCGTCGGGGTCGTAGCAATGGATGCCGTCGGCGGCACTGGTCCAGATGCGGCCGGCCTCGTCGAGCCGGAAGCCGTCGAACAGGCCGGCCGTGCAGTCGGCGAACACCTTGCCGCCCGACACCTTCTTGCCGTGCTTGCCGACGTTGAAGACCCGCATATGCGCCGGGTTCTGCGCGCCATGGGTGCGGCCGGTGTCGACGACATAGAGCTGGCTTTCATCGAGCGAAAAGGCAAGCCCGTTCGGCCGGACCATGTCGGTGATGACGGCTTCGACCTCGCCCGTATCCGGATCGACCCGGTAGACATTGCAAGCGCCGATCTCGCTTTCGGCCTTGTCGCCCTCATAGTCGGTGTCGATGCCGTAGCTCGGATCGGTGAACCAGATCGAGCCGTCGGATTTCACGACCGCGTCATTGGGCGAATTCAGCCGCTTGCCTTTCCATTCGGCCGCGATGGTGGTGACGGAACCGTCATGCTCGGTGCGGCTGACGCGGCGGCCGGAATGCTCGCACGTCACCAGTCGGCCCTGGCGGTCGACGGTGTTGCCGTTGGAATTGCCGGAGGGCTGACGGAAGACGCTGACATTGCCGTCGGTCTCGTCATAGCGCAGCATGCGGTTGTTGGGGATGTCGGACCAGACGACATAGCGGCCGGCGGCGAACCAGGCCGGCCCTTCCGCCCACTGACATCCGGTGAACAGCTTTTCCACCTGGGCGTTGCCGTTGAACAGCCGCGCGAAACGCGGATCGAGAATTTCGTAATAGTCTGCGGTCGCCATGCATTTCCTCCAGGCATCACGTGACGCGCGGATCAAGCCAGCCTGCGGGCGCGATGGCAAGGTGGCGCAGCCGCAATTTGGTGCTGTAGCGCTGTATTAACCCGCTATGCGCCCTGCGCAATGGTGCATTGCAACATCTTCTTTTTGCATCGCACCATTCCTATGTCATGGTGCGAACGACCAAGGGAGGAACAAATTCACCGCTGATATGCGGCACGAAAGGACCCTTGCTATGGCTTTTGACAACCTCTTCGCCCGCGCGCGCACCTCGATGGCCAAGCGCCGCCACTACAACCGCCTCGTCGCGGAAATCGAAAACCTGACGAGCCGCGATCTGGCCGACCTACGCGCCGACCGCTCGGAAATGCTCTACCAGGTCCACAGGCAGATCTACGGCTGAGCATTTCAGACGACTGTTCGACGGCACGACCCCCTCACCCGGATTGCCAAACCGAATTGCAAAAGCAATTCGGGCAATCCGACCTCTCCCCGAGGGGAGAGGAGCCAGCGCCGACGCCTTCCCTCTTCTCCCCTCGGGGAGAAGGTGGCCGCGTAGCGGCCGGATGAGGGGGCATGGCGCCGCCGTCAGCCCGGCGCCGCGAGCGCCTTTTCAATCTGCGGCAACAGCAGATCCCTCGCCGACTCCCCGGTCAGCGGCCCGACATGCTTGTAGGCAATCTTGCCGTCCTTGCCGATGACGAACGTTTCCGGCACGCCGTAGACGCCCCAGTCGATGGCCGTGCGGCCGGCCTCGTCGACACCTATCGCCTGGAACGGATTGCCGAGATCACCAAGGAACCGGCGCGCGTTTTGCGCTTGGTCCTTGTAGTTTAGCGCGGCCATGACGAAGCGCTTGTCCTGCGACAGCTGCAAGAGCACCGGATGCTCTTCCCGGCACGGCGCGCACCACGATGCAAAGACGTTGACCAGCGTTACCTTGCCGGCGAAGGCTTTTGAATCCAGCCCGGGCAGGTTTGACCCTTCCAGTGCCGGCAGGTTGGTCTGCGGCGCCGGCAGGCCGATCAGCGCCGACGGCACTGCCGCCTCGTCGCGTCCCGACAAAAGCTGCGACAGGAACAATCCGGCGAGGCCGAGAAAAACCAGCAGCGGCATCAGCACGATAAGGCGGCGGCGCGGCGACGCCGGCGTTTCGCTTTCCGTGCTCATGGCTTGCTGGCCCCGCTGCCGGCCCCAGTGCTGGCCCCAGTACCGGCTTTGTCCGAGCGACGCCGCACGCCGGCCGCTTCGAGGTCTGCCAGTTCGCGCTTGCGGGTCCGCTGGTCGAACAGGATCCAGCCGATCAGCCCGGCCAGCACGATCGCCGTGATGCCATAGGCGGCCGCGACATAGAGTGCGTGTGCACTCATGCGCTTCGCTCCCCTTCCACCGTCCCTTCGTCGTGCTCGATCATGGCCTTCCCATAGCTTTGCGGCCTTCTTAGCTTTGCGGCTGGGGCTTCGCAATTGATCGTCGCGCCGGAGCGGTCATATCAATCCGTTCCATGCCGCAGCGCCAGCGCCGCCGCCACCGGACCCAGCACGGCAAGAAACAGCGTCAGCGCGGCAAGAATGAGGAAGGGCTGCAGGAACGGATCAGGGTCGGCCACCGCGCCGTAGCTCGCCGACATCCCGAAGATCAGCACCGGGATGGTCAGCGGCAGCACCAGCACCGAGATCAGCAGCCCGCCACGCGGCAGCGCCACCGCCACCGCCGCCCCGACCGCGCCGATGAAAGTGATCGCCGGCGTGCCGACCAGCAGCGTCAGCGCGGTGGCGCCGATGCTGAGCGGCTCCATGTTCATGAACAGACCGAGCAGAGGAGCGGCGACCACCAGCGGCAGAACGCTGCCCATCCAGTGCGCCAGGCACTTCACCAGCACCGTCAGCGCCAGCATGTGGCGGTCATTGCCCAGCACCAGAAGATCGAGAGAACCGTCTTCGCGATCGGCCTGAAACAGCCGGTCGAGCCCAAGCAGACAGGCGAGCAGAGCGCCGATCCAAAGGATCGCCGGACCGATGCGGGCGAGCAGCTTCAGGTCCGGCCCGACACCGAAGGGGATGGTGGCGATGACGGCGAGGAAGAAGATGACGCCGGTGAGCGCCCCGCCCCCGGCACGGATTGAGAGACGGATGTCGCGCAGGAAAAGGGCTAGCATTGGCGAGCCGCGCCTGCGGTTTGATCGCCATCTTGCCGAAGGTGGCGTTCCTTCACACCCCCCTCTGTCCTCCCGGACATCTCCCCCGCAAGGGGGGAGATTGGCAGTTCCGTTGCTGACGCCTCTTTTTCAATGCCGGTGATTGGCGAAAGCCGGCATGACATCTGATCTCCCCCCCTGCGGGGGAGATGCCCGGTAGGGCAGAGGGGGGTGGGCGGGAATGCCGACATCACCCTATTGCTCCCATCCTCAATTCCTTCGCCCCATCCAATCCCAGCGGCAGGTGCGTCGCCGCGACAATAATCCCGCCCTCCGCGCAATGCCTCGTCATCAGCCCCGCAAACCGCCCCTCCGAAGCCTTGTCCAGCCCAGCCGTCGGCTCATCCAGCAGCCACAGCGGCTTATGACTGACCAGCAATTTCGCAATCGCCGCCCGCCGCCTTTGCCCGGTCGACAGATAGCCGAAAGGCAGATGGCCGATGCCGCCGAGACCAACCGTCTCCAGCGCCTCTCCGACACCCGACTGCCCATCGCCGTTGAAATCGCGCCAGAAGCGCAGATTCTCCGCCACGCTGAGCGCCGTCTTCATTGCATTGAGGTGGCCGAGATAGTGGACCGCCGAAGCGACCGTCGGAAACGTCTCGCCGCCGCCCTCGATGCGCACATCGCCTTGCGCCTTCGGCAGCAGCCCGGCGATGACCCTGAGCAGCGTCGATTTGCCTGAACCGTTCGGCCCGGTGACGACCAGCAACTGGCCCTTGTCGAGCGCAAAACCGATGCCGGAAAAGACCGTCTCGCCGCCGCGTTCGCCGCCCAGATTTTCGGCAATCAGCCGCATGCCTGCTCGTCCCGAAAACTTTACCGCGCGATAGCTGCCGCATCGCACAAATTTGCTCCGCAACTGTCTAGAACTATTCCAGAAAATTCTCTATATGCGGGACATCCGTGCCAGCGGTCGGCACGGGAACAGAATTTGCGCCGAACCAGCGCACGCGCCGCCTTGAACGGCTCGGGTTGGCTGGGAACGGACAGCGGAAATGGCCGTACCCGCACCTTTGCGCGTGATTGCATGCCCATCGGCGTCCGTTCCCTTTCAGGCTGAACAGACAAGGACGGACCGCACGTGTCAAAATCCCTCGACAGTTTCAATTGCCGCCGCACCCTCACCGTGGGTGGCGCGGACTATGTCTATTACAATCTGGTCGAGGCCGAGAGGAACGGCCTCACCGGCATTGCCCAGCTGCCTTATTCGATGAAGGTGCTGCTGGAAAACCTTTTGCGCAATGAAGACGGCCGCTCGGTCACCAAGGACTCTATCCAGGCTGTGGCCGGCTGGCTGACCGACAAGGGCACCGCCGGCGTCGAGATCGCCTATCGCCCCGCGCGTGTCCTGATGCAGGATTTCACCGGCGTCCCGGCGGTGGTCGACCTGGCCGCCATGCGCGACGGCCTCAAGGCGCTCGGCGGCGATCCGCAGAAGATCAATCCGCTGGTGCCGGTCGACCTCGTCATCGACCACTCCGTCATCGTCGACGAATTCGGCACGCCACTGGCCTTTGCCAGGAATGTCGAGCTCGAATATGAGCGCAACGAAGAGCGCTATAAATTCCTGAAATGGGGCCAGCAGGCGTTCCGCAATTTTCGCGTCGTGCCGCCCGGCACCGGCATCTGCCATCAGGTCAACCTCGAATATCTCGGTCAGGTCGTCTGGACCAACACGGAAGACGGCGAAACCACCGCTTATCCCGACACCTGCGTCGGCACCGATTCGCACACCACCATGATCAACGGCCTTGGCGTGCTCGGCTGGGGCGTCGGCGGCATCGAGGCCGAGGCGGCGATGCTCGGCCAGCCGGTTTCCATGCTGTTGCCCGAAGTCATCGGCTTCCGCCTCACCGGCAAACTCAGGGAAGGCATCACCGCCACTGACCTGGTGCTGACCGTCACCCAGATGCTGCGCAAGAAGGGCGTCGTCGGCAAGTTCGTCGAGTTCTTCGGCCCGGGCCTGTCCAACATGACGCTGGCCGACCGCGCCACCATCGGCAACATGGCGCCAGAATATGGCGCCACCTGCGGCTTCTTCCCGGTCGACGGCGAAACCATCCGCTACCTCACAATGTCGGGCCGCGACGAAAGCCGCATCGCACTGGTCGAGGCCTATTCGAAGGCGCAAGGCATGTGGCGTGACGCCGGCTCGGCCGACCCTGTCTTCACTGACCTGCTCGAACTCGAGCTCGACAGCGTGGTGCCGTCGATGGCAGGTCCCAAGCGCCCCGAAGGCCGCGTTCCGCTCGAAGGCATTCCGGCCGGCTTCGCCAAGGCGATGGAGACCGAGTACAAGAAGGCTGTCGAAATCCACAAGCGCTATGCCGTCGAAGGCACCGACCATGATCTCGGCCATGGCGATGTCGTCATTGCCGCCATCACGTCCTGTACCAACACCTCCAACCCGAGCGTGCTGATCGGCGCCGGCCTCTTGGCGCGCAACGCCAACCGGCTCGGCCTCAAGCAGAAGCCGTGGGTGAAGACCTCGCTGGCGCCGGGCAGCCAGGTGGTCGCCGAATATCTGGAAAAGTCCGGCCTGCAGAAGGAGCTCGACCAGATCGGCTTCAACCTGGTTGGTTTCGGCTGCACCACCTGCATCGGCAATTCCGGCCCGCTGCCGGCGCCGATCTCCAAGACCATCAACGATAAGGGCCTGATCGCCGCCGCAGTGCTCTCCGGCAACCGCAACTTCGAAGGCCGTGTTTCACCTGACGTGCAGGCGAACTATCTGGCGTCGCCGCCGCTGGTGGTAGCCCATGCTTTGGCCGGCACCGTCACCAAGGACCTGACCACCGAGCCACTCGGCGAAGGCCGCGACGGCAAGCCGGTCTATCTCAGGGATATCTGGCCGAGTTCGGCCGAGATCCAGGAGTTCATCGAGAAGAACGTCACACGTGAGCTATTCGCCCGCAAATATGCCGACGTCTTCAAGGGCGACGAATACTGGCAGAACGTCAAGGCGCCGGAAGGCCAGACCTATGCCTGGGACGACAACTCGACCTATGTGCAGAACCCGCCCTATTTCGCCGGCATGACCTCCGGTTTCGGCAAGATCGGCGACATCAAGGGCGCGCGCGTGCTCGGCCTGTTCGGCGACAAGATCACCACCGATCACATCTCACCGGCGGGTTCGATCAAGGCCGCTTCCCCGGCCGGCAAATACCTCACCGACCATGGCGTCGGCGTTGCCGACTTCAACCAGTACGGCACAAGGCGCGGCAACCATGAGGTGATGATGCGCGGCACCTTCGCCAACATCCGCATCCGCAACCACATGCTGGGCGAGAACGGCCGCGAGGGCGGCTACACCATCCACTACCCGTCGAAGGAAGAGGAATCGATCTACGACGCGGCGATGAGATACAAAAAGGAAGGCGTGCCGCTGGTCATCTTCGCCGGCGTCGAATACGGCAACGGCTCCTCGCGCGACTGGGCAGCTAAAGGAACGAATCTCCTCGGTGTCCGTGCCGTCATCGCCCAGTCCTTCGAGCGCATCCATCGCTCCAACCTGGTCGGCATGGGCGTCATCCCCTTCGTCTTCGAGGAAGGCACCTCATGGGCCTCGCTCAACCTCAAGGGTGACGAGCTGGTCGAGATCGACGGCATAAGCACCATCAAGCCACGCCAGACAATGATCGCCAAGGTGACTTATGGCGACGGTACCGTGAAGAACGTGCCGATCATCTGCCGCATCGATACGCTGGACGAGCTCGACTACTTCAAGAATGGCGGCATTTTGCAATACGTGCTGCGCGATCTGGCCGCGTAGCGGCCAGGGCTTAGGCAGTAGGGATTGGGCGGTAGCGGGGAACGACATCCCCTACTCCCTACTCCCTACTCCCTACTCCCTACTCCCTACTCCCTACTCCCTACTCCCTACTCCCTACTCCCTACTCCCTACTCCCAGTCTTTCGAAAGCATTGCCCGACCCGATCGAAGCTCCGCCCTGTACGACAGGAGTAAAAACCGGCTGGGCTCAGCAAGATCTGCCCCACGCTCATGATGCCATGCTCCCGATCGAACCGGGCGGTGAAGTGCTCCGCCTGTAGGGGCCATACCCATGGTTGCGGCAGCAAAAATTTCACCGCAACGTGACTTCCCGTTGACTGTCGCTTCTGCCACAAATCTGGGCAACCAGAACAAGGTCGGCGTCACCGGCGGGAATCGGAACGATCATGGCACCTCGACACCCTCTGCGGCTTGCGGCTTTTGCGCTGGCCTTCTCGGCGCTTGCCGGGACCGGGTTCGCCGAGGAATCGGGAACGACCCAGACCGACAAACCGCAGATTGACAGGCCTTTGGGCGTGGTCGAGCTGTTCACCAGCCAGGGCTGCAATTCCTGCCCGCCGGCGGACGCTTTCTTTGCCGAGCTCGCGGCCAAGGACAACGTCGTCGCGCTCGCCTACCACGTCAATTACTGGGACTATCTCGGCTGGCAGGACACGCTGAGCAGCAAGGACAATACCGACCGGCAATATGACTATATGCGCGCCTTCGGCACCCGCTCCGTCTACACGCCGCAAGCCGTCATCAATGGTCGCAGCCATGTTAACGGCGCCAGCCGCAAGGAGGTCGACGGCGCGCTTGCCCGCATGGAGAAATCCGGTGAAGGCATGCGGGTCAGCGTCAAGGTCAGCCGCACCAGCGATCGCGTCATGATCGATGCCGGCGACGCCGGTAGCGGCCCGAGCGACGCCCATGTCGTCATCGTCTATTTCGAACCACCGCAGACGGTGACCATCGCCAAGGGCGAGAACACCGGCCGCAGCATGACCTACTGGAACGCCGTCACCGGCATCCAGACCGCCGGCATGTGGCACGGCAAGGCGCAGCGCTACGAATTGCCGATGACCGAGATCGCCAAGAAAGGCGGCTGCGCCGTGCTGCTGCAGTCGGTCGGCAAGGACGGCCTGCCGGGGCCTATTTTGGGCGCTGCGTTTATTCACAAGCCTTAAGAGGCCCCCTCATCCGGCCGCTCTCGGCCACCTTCTCCCCGAGGGGAGAAGGGGCTGAATCAGCGCTGGCGCGAACTCCTCTCCGCTCGGGGGAGGTCGGATTGGCCCGAATTGCTGTTGCAATTCGGCTGGCAATCCGGGTGAGGGGATGCGCCCGCAAACTGGGCACCGCAGCCTCCGGCAAATTCTTCAAGCAGCCAAAAACAAAAAAACCGACGTCAGCTTGCTTCTGACGTCGGTCATTTAGGTTTTGGGATCGTCGCACCCGGTCTCTCCCTGAGGAAAGTCCGAGGTTGGTTCGATCCGACGCAGACCCGTGGGCGGGGGGCTTGGGGTTTACGAGCCGGTGCCGGACCGAACCGTCTCAGGCAACGCCGGTAAATTCGTCGGACATTGGGGCATGAGCGCGGATAAAAAAAGGCGGAAATGTGGCGAGGCATCACCAATTCAAACACCGCGTTTTATAAAAGTGACTGGACGTTGCGAAAACAGCGCGGTCCCGGGATGGTTAGCCGGGCCTTGCAATTCCACGGCGAACACGCCAACTTCTGCAAGCGAGATTCATTTTCAAAGGGATCGCGGGATGACCGATCGCAGCGGTGGGACGGAGGATGGGGACGCATCCGCAATATTGATCCCGCTGCACGAGGCGCGACGCGAACGCCTCGACCAGCCGGTCCGTTTCGACCGGCGTGAACTCGACGAGATCCTGAGGCTGTACGGACGCATGGTCGCCGCCAACGAATGGCGCGACTATGCCATCGATCATCTGTCTGATCGGGCTGTGTTTTCAGTCTTCCGCCGGGCCAGCGAAGTGCCGCTGTTCCAGATCGTCAAGGATCCGAAACTGGCACGCCGGCAAGGCGCCTTCGCCGTCATCGCCGCCGGTGGCCGAATCCTCAAGCGCGGCCAGGAACTCGGTCGCGTGCTCAACGTCTTCGATGCTAAGCTGAAGATTGTCCAGGCCTAATTGAAAATTGGGGAATTGAAGAGCTGAAGAATTGAAAAAAGAGGATGTAACGGTCGAAATACCGCCGGGTTTGTTCTCAGCTATTCGGATCCTCAATTCTTCAGTTCTCTTCAGTTCTCCTCAATTCCCCTCCTCAGGCTCTCACGAAACTTCCGCTCCGGCAGCGAATGTGGATCGGGCGGAACCGTTACGCCGCCATTGAGCGACAGCTGCATGAACACCGTGTCAAGCCAGCGCCCATGCTTGTAGCCGGAGCCTTCCAGGCGACCGGAATGGCGAAAGCCGAGCTTTTCATGCAGCCGCACCGAGGCGCTGTCTGGATTGCCGTCGCCGATCACCGCGACGATCTGGCGAAAGCCCGCCATACGGCAGGCTTCAATCAGCGCCTGCATCAGCAGCAGCCCGACGCCCTGGCCCTTCGCATCAGGCGCGACATAGACGGAATCCTCTACGATGAAGCGGTAGGCCGGGCGCGGCCGGAACGCGCCGGCATAGGCGTAGCCGAGCAGCGCGCCATCTCGTTCCGCCACCAGATAGGGAAAGCCCCCCGCCGTCAGGCTGTCGAAGCGCCCACCCATCTCAGTGCGGCTGGGCGGCTCCAGCTCATAGCTCGCGGTGCCATGCGTCACGGCATCGCCGTAGATCTCGGTGATTCGGCCGAGGTCGCCTTCCAAGGCCGCGCGGATGGAAATAGTGCTCATGTTTATGCAGACGATTCATCTGCCTCCATGACAGCAAAGGCCGGCACAAAAGAAAAGGGCGGCCGTTGGCCGCCCTCTTGATATCAGCTGGTCCAGTTGCCTGATGGGAAGACCGCCTAGCGGCGATCGCCCATGAACTGCAGCACGAACATGAACAGGTTGATGAAGTCGAGATATAGCCTCAACGCGCCCATGATCGCCTTGCGGCCGGCAACGTCGGCCTGATCGCCTTCGTAGTACATTTCCTTGATGGTCTGCGTGTCATAGGCGGTGAGCCCGGCGAAGATCAGCACGCCGATCGCCGAGATGGCGAAGCCGAGCGCCGACGACTGCAGGAAAATGTTGATCAGCATGGCGATCACCAGGCCGACCACGCCCATGACCAGGAACGAGCCGAAGGCCGAAAGGTCGCGCTTGGTCGTGTAGCCGTAGAGCGACAGCGCGCCGAAGGCGGCCGCCGTGGCGAAGAAGGTCTGGGTGATCGACGCGCCGGTGTAGACCAGGAAGATGGTCGACAACGACAGGCCGACCAGGCCCGAATAGACCCAGAAGGTGGTTTGCGCCGCGGCCACGCTCATCGACTGGATCCTGAACGACAGGAAGAAGACGGCGGCGAGCGGAGCCAGGATGACCACCCAGCGGAAGGCGCTGGCATAGATCAGCGTGCCGAAAGCGGTCAGCTGTCCGTCGCCGGTGACGGCGAGCTGGAAAGCGCCCCAGGCGGCGACGCCGGTGATGAGGAGGCCAAGCCCCATCAAATTGTAGACCTTGAGCATGTAAGTGCGCAGGCCTTGGTCAATGTCGGCGCGCGCGCCCGGCACGGCCGAAGTCTGGTAGTTGCGAATGGGCTCAGCCATTGGAATCCTCTGTTGCTTCTGCCCCATACGGTGTCAGGCCCTTTTGGACCTGGGCGCCGCTGGCGGGGCTCCAGCATGCCTGTGGCGAAATATGATGGTTCTTGACGTCAAGAACAAGACCGTAACGGGCTGCAACGCTTGGTGAATCTCCGGAAGCCGGTTTTCTTGGGCTTCCATGACTGCACATTACCAAGATTTAATCGGAAACGGCAGATTCGGCCAACCTTGCCGTTTGGGGCCTAGAGGTCGCGCAGCACCGGCGCCGCCTTGTGCCCGAGCACCCCCCAGGTGCCGGCAAGGCCGATGCCGACCGTGATCACCAGCGCAAACACCAAGGTCGCCACTGCCACCTCCGGCATGAAATGCGACGGCAACGTCATGATGCGGGCAACGATGTACCAGGCGGCGATGCCGCCGGCAGCCAACGCAAACACCGCGGTGGCCAGGCCGATCAGCATGTATTCCAGCGAAAACGCCGCGATCAGCGTGCGCCTCGTGGCGCCCAGCGTCTTCAGCACCACGGCATCGTGGATGCGGGCGCGATTTCCCGCGGCGAGCGCGCCGGCCAGCACCAGCACCGAAGCGATCAGCGCCACGCCGGCCGCCGCCCGGATCGCCGTGCCGAGCTGGCCGACCAGCCGGTTGACGACATCGAGCGCGTCCTTGACCCGAACTGTCGTCACCGCCGGGAGGGCGCGGGTGACGGCGTTAAGCAGGCGGGCATCCTCTGCTGCCGTGGCATCCTTTTCGGTCAGCGTCGCCAGCCAGCCATGGGGCGCGCCTGCAAAAGTATTAGGCGAGAACACCATGACGAAGTTGATGCCCATCGTCTCCCATTGCACCTCTCGGAAATTGGCGATCCTGGCCGTCACATTGCGTCCGAGCACATTGACGGTGACGGTATCGCCGAGCTTCAGGCCGAGCGCCTTGCCTTCATCGTTGGAGAACGAGACCAGCGGTTCGCCGCTGTAGTTCTCCGGCCACCAGCTGCCCTCTGTCAATGTCGCATTGGCCGGCTGTTTGGCGTGGTAGGTCAGGCCGCGATCGCCGCGCAGCACCCAGGCGCCTTCCGATGGCACATTGGCCTTGTCGACACTAACGCCGTTCAGCGCCATCACCCGGCCGCGCAGCATCGGCACCTTGACCAGCGTTCCCTTCGGCGCCTCTCTGCCGATCAGTGTCGAGAAGGCATCGACCTCGCTATTCTGGATGTCGACGAAGAAGAAATTCGGCGCCCGTTCCGGCAGACTGCCGGAGATCTGCTGCCTGAGATTGCCGTCGATCAGCGCCAGCGTCACCAAAAGCGTCAGCCCGAGGCCCAGCGACAGCACGACGGACGGCGTCAGCGCGCCGGGCCGGTGGATATTGCCGATGGCGAGCCTGAGCGCGACCGAGCGCACACGCGGGCTTTTGCGCGCCACCCACTGCACCAGCGCACCGACCAGGCGCAACACCAGAAAGGCAAAGATCGTCGCGCCGACGAAGATCAAGGCGATGCGCCGGTCGCCGGAAAACAGGATGGCGAGCGCCGCCAAAGCGAGCGCGATGCCGACCGCCGTGGCAAGATAGGGCAGGCGTGGAAAGCCGCGGCCCTCAAAACCCATTTCGCGAAACAGCGCGGTCGCCGGCACATCGCGGGCGCGGCCGAGCGGCAACAGCGCGAAGGCAAGCGTCACCAGCAGCCCGAACAGCGCCGCCATAGCCAGCGCGTCCGGATAGAGACCGCCTTGCGCCGGCACCGGAATGACCGACTGAAGCGCCGCACTCGCCGCAAACGGCATGGCGGCGCCGAGGATGAGGCCAAGCGCGATGCCGAGGCCGGCGATCATCAGGATTTGCACGAGATAGACGGTGAAGACGAAGCCGCCCGAGGCGCCAAGGCTCTTGAAGGTGGCGATGACGCCGCGCTTGCCGTCGAGATAGGCGCGCACCGCATTGGCAACGCCGACGCCGCCGACCACCAGCGCCGTCAGCCCGACCAGCGTCAGGAATTGCGAGAAGCGCTCGATGTTGGCCGACAGCGCCGGCGCCGCATTGGAACGCGTGCGGATCGACCAGCCGGCTTCAGGGAAATCGCTCGCCGCCCGATCCTGGATGGTCTTGAGATCGGCCTCGCTGGCGCCGGCCGGCAGCCGAACCTTGTAGGCATTCTCGACCAGGCTGCCCGGCTGGATCAGGCCGGACGCGGCAAGCCCCGCGGTCGAGACCATCAGCCGTGGCGCGAAGCCGAAACCGTCCGACACCGCATCCGGTTCGCTCACCAGCCTGGCCCGCAATTCGAATGTCGCGCTGCCGACCTTCAGCCGGTCACCGATCTTCACATTCAGCCGGTCGAACAACAGGTCGGGCGCGGCGGCGCCAAAGACGCCTGATTTCTCGTCGAACAAATCCTTTCTGCCAAGCTGCGGCGCGGTATCGAGCGCGCCATAGAGCGGATAGGCGTCGTCGACGGCCTTGGCCTCAACCAACGCCTGGTCGGAGCCGTCATCCAGCCGCGCCATCGAGCGCATATTGGCGCTGTGCGACACAGTGCCGAGGCGGTCGAGGAAGGTGTTTTCGGCTGGCGTCGCATCGCGCTGGTTGAGCTGGAAGCGCAAGTCGCCGCCAAGCAGCGTCTGGCCCTGGTCTGCAACGCCTGCGGTGATCGCCTGCGCCACCGAATTGACCCCGCCGATTGCAGCGACGCCGAGCGCAATGCAGGCAAGGAAGATCAGGAAACCCGACAACCCGCCGCGCATCTCGCGCAGCGAGAAGCGGAACGCGAGCTTCAGCGTCTGCGACAGTGGCATCAGGCCGGCACCTTGACCTGCGCTACCGGCGCATCCTCGATGCGGCCCGAGCGCATCGACACCTGGCGCGAGCAGCGCGCCGCAAGGGCCGGATCGTGCGTGACCAGCACCAAGGTCATGCCGCGCTCGGCCGCCTTGGCGAACAAAAGGTCGGCAACCTGCCGCCCCGTCGCCTGGTCGAGATTGCCGGTCGGCTCGTCGGCGATGAGAATGCGCGGCGACGGCGCCAGCGCGCGGGCGATCGCCACGCGCTGCTGTTCGCCGCCGGACAGCTCGCCCGGATAGTGGGTGACGCGGTCGCTCAAGCCCACCGCTGCCAGCTCGCGCGCCGCGACACCGAACGGATCGGCATGGCCGGCCAGTTCCAGCGGCACCGCGACATTTTCGAGCGCCGTCATGTTGGGAATGAGATGGAACGACTGGAAGACGATGCCGATGTTTCGGCCCCGAAACGATGCGGTCTCGTCCTCGCTTTTGCCGTTCAGCAATTCGCCGGCGATCCGCACCGTCCCCGAATCGGCCCGCTCCAGCCCGGCCAGCACCATCAGCAAGGTCGACTTGCCGGACCCCGAAGGGCCGACGATGCCGGTCGCCTCGCCGCGCGTCACGTCCAGGCTGACGCGTTTCAGCACATGCACTGAGGAAGCGCCTTGGCCAAGGGTCAGGGATACGTCTTTCAGCTCGATGACGGCTTCTGTCACAATTAAAGCGTCCTATATCAGGATGAAGGCTCTGCTTGCCGGAAGCCGTCGCCGGAAGAATTCCTCGGGTATATGGGGCCTGCCACATGTCTTTCAAACGCAAGATATCTTTCAAACGCTTGAATGCCGCGGGGCTAGTCCTTTTCGTCACCCTTTGCGGCGCCATTTCGTCGGTTCGCGCCGAGACGTTCACCATCGTCGGGTTCGGCGACAGCCTGATGGCCGGTTTCGGCCTCGGGCCTGGCGATGGCTTTACCGACAAATTGCAAGCTGCGCTGCGGGCCAAAGGCCATGACGTCACCGTAGCCAACGCCGGCGTTTCAGGCGACACCTCGAGCGGCGGCTTGGCACGGCTTGACTGGTCGGTACCGGATGGTACAAGGCTGGTTATCCTCGAACTCGGCGCCAACGACATGCTGCGCGGCGTCTCGCCCAGCATCACGGAAAAGAACCTGGACGACATGCTGGCGAAGCTGAAAGCGCGCAAGATCGCGGTGCTTTTGGCCGGCATGCGCGCCGCTCCCAATCTCGGCGCCGACTACCAGAACGCCTTCGATGCGATCTATCCAAAGCTGGCCGCGAAATACGATGTGCCGCTCTATCCGTTCTTTCTCGATGGCGTCGCCGGACAGTCCGGCCTGCAGTTGGAGGACGGCCTGCATCCCAATCCGAAGGGCGTCGCAGTGATGGTCGAGCGCATCCTGCCCGCCGTGGAGAAGGCTGTTGCGGCAGTTCAGGGTGGCGGTTGAACGCCGGCCTGACGAGAATAACGCGGCGTTCGCCTCGCGCGAACTTTGAAACAAAAGACCGGGCTGCCGATGACCCGAGTCATTCATGCTGCGCTCGAAGAGCATATGCAGCATCTGGGTAATGCAAGCGCCGAAGCGGCACGGCAATAGTGCTTATTCATCGCTTGGAGGCGCCTGTTCGTAAAAATGCCTGCAACCAACAAACCACTTGCCCCGTTTGACTATCGATGATTCGCTAGGGGCACAGTTCGATTCGAGGAAGGGAGGCTCACCATGCCGCGTCTTTTCACCGCCCTCGAAATACCGCGTGACGCCGCTCTTTCGCTGTCCCTGCTCAGGGGCGGCCTGCCCGGAGCCCGCTGGATCGATGTCGAAAACTACCATCTGACGCTGCGCTTCATCGGCGACGTCGAAGGCCATATCGCCGACGAAATCGCCAACGCGCTCGACCGGGTGCACCGCCCATCCTTCTCGCTCACCCTGTCCGGAGTTGGCGCTTTCGGCCAGAAGAAGCCGCACGCCGTCTGGGCCGGCGTCTTCGCCTCGCCCGACCTTTCGGCGCTGCAGAGCGAAATCGACCGCATCTGCCAGCGGCTCGGCCTGCCCGCCGACCCGCGCAAGTTCACCCCGCATGTTACGCTGGCACGCTTGCGCAATTCGAGCCCGCTCGACGTCGCCCAGTACCTGTCGGCGCGCGGCAATTTTGCGACGCTACCGTTTCGCGTCGGCCGCTTCGTGCTGATGTCGTCGCGCGATTCGGTCGGCGGCGGTCCCTACATTGTCGAGGAGGCGTGGCCGCTCTCCGGCGTCGACGCCCGCGCCACCAATCTCGTCGCCAGCGCCTCCGACGCTTCGCGGATCATGCGGTAGACCGAAGCGAACGCTTCGGCCCCGTCATAATAGGGATCCGGCACGTCGCGGGTTTTGCCCTGCGCAAACTCTGCCAAGAGATGAATACGTTCGCGCCCACCGGCCGGCGCCAACGCCTTGAGGTCGCGGACATTCTGCCGATCCATGCCGAGGATCAGGTCGAAGCGCGAAAAATCCCCCGGCCTGACCTTGCGTGCCCGCTGCCCTGATATGTCGATGCCGTGGCGGGCCGCAATCGCGATCGAGCGCGGGTCGGGCGCTTCGCCGAGGTTCCAGCCGCCGGTCGCCGCAGAGTCCAGCACAATATCGTCCAGCACCATGTCGCGGCCGCGCTCCGCCAGCACGGCGCGAAACACGCCTTCGGCCAGGGGTGAACGGCAGATGTTGCCGAGGCAGACGAAGAGTATGGAATTTATCGGCTTTACGCTCATTCGATATGCGCCGTTCGTGCATTTGGAAGCCCAAAACGCAAAGGACTTTTGGGCGACTTGCATTATGGTGAGGGTCGATATCTGGGATAGCACGGGAAATCATCATGAAGAGAGAGAAACTCAGCAAGGACGCCATCGCCGCCGCACTGGCCGAACTGCCTGGCTGGTCGCAGGCAGCCGATGGCGCCTCTATCAAGCGCAGCTTTGTCTTCAAGAATTTTTCCGAAGCCTTTACCTTCATGACCCGCGTCGCGCTGGCCGCCGAGAAGATGGACCATCATCCCGACTGGTCGAACGTCTACAAGACTGTCGACGTGACGCTCAACACCCATGATGCTGGCGGTGTCACCGCGCTCGACATCGCGCTCGCCAAGAAGATGAATGGGTATGCAGGCGGCTGAACGCTGGGGCGGCAACGCCAAATCGGCGCCATCCTCTTGCAGTGGACCGGGACTTTCACCACATTTTCTGTGGCGGCCGCGCGCAACGCGTAGCGCGACGGCCGGCAAGGAGAGGATTGATGGCGCAGCAGCCCGGTTTTGATTTCTTCGGCTTCGGCAGCAAGCTCGGCGACGAAAGTGAAGTGCGCGCCAAATTCTGGCGCACGGCCAAGAAGGCCGCCCGACAGATTCCGTTCATGGAAGAGGTCGTGGCCGGCTATTACTGCGCGCTCGACAGGAAGACGCCTTTGCGTGCCAAGGGCATATTGATGGCAGCGCTTGGCTATTTCGTGCTGCCGGTCGATGTCATCCCCGATTTCGTCTTCGGCCTCGGCTTCACCGACGACATCGCCGTGCTGACCGCCGCGATCACCGCCGTAAGCGCCCATATCACCCCTGCGCACCGCAAGGCCGCCAAGGAGGCGATCGCCGACAAGAGCTGAATCGGCGGTCGCGTTAACAACTGGGTTCAGAAGAAATCCTCCGCTCAAACAGGACGATAGCGGCTTGGCTTCGGGTTCCGCTGCGGCCGTTCAAAAAGTCAAACTCTTGCCGCTTTCGTGGCCTCCAAGTCGCCGCAGGGACATTGCGAAAAGCCGTTTTTTCAAGAAGTGGCGCGGAAATGGCGGCGGTTTCCATGGGTGAATGTCCTTTTCCGAGGGAAATTCACCGTTTGGTAACCCAGATTAAATCAAAATGAAGCGACGGGCAGGACGCCAAGCCGGCCTGCCCCGCACCATTTGGAATACGGGAAAAGCGATGCGCGGATTGATTGCACTAGTCTCGAGCCTGGTCCTGGTGGCCTTTGCCGCGCCGGCGCTGGCGCAGCAGGCGACCAAGATCGGCCAGCACAATGCCTGGGGCACCTACAGCTACCAGGCGCAGGGCGGCAAGGTCTGCTATGTGCTCACCGTGCCGACCGACAAGCAGCCGCCGACGCTCGATCACGGCGACATGTTCTTCTTCGTCAGCCAGCGCCCGGGCCAGCAAGTGTCCTACGAGCCGCAATTCATCGCCGGCTACACATTCCAGGAAGGCTCCAAGGCCACCGTCACCATCGACAAGAAGACGTTCTCGATGTTCACCCGCGGCAAGTCGGCCTGGGTCGAGAACGCCGCCGAAGAGCCTGTGCTGATCGCCGCCATGAAGACTGGCACCGACATGAAGGTCTCGGCGAAGTCTGGCCGCGGCAATCCGACGACCTATGTGTTTTCGCTGAAAGGCATCTCGGCCGCGCTGACGTCGATCGCCAAGTGCAAGTAGGCTAGCGCGGTTCCCGCCGCATGACTCTCGCCGCAACCTGTGCTATGCGCCGCGCTTCTTTTCGGCACGATGATGAAATCGGCCGCAATTCGCTTATATTGGCGCTGATATGACCCTTTCCTTCGATCTCACCAATGAGGGCGCACGCGACGCGTTGCGCACTCGCGCCACGCCCGAGAAGCCGTCGCTGATCGGCCTGACCCGGACCGAGCTCGGCGAGGCCCTCATCAGTGCCGGCATCGTGCCCGAGCGCCAGGCGAAAATGCGCGCCCAACAGCTCTGGCACTGGATGTATGTGCGCGGCGTCTCCGATTTTGCCGGCATGTTCAACATCTCCAAGGATCTGCGCGCCGAACTCGACAAGCATTTTACCGTCGCCCGGCCCGAAATCGTCGAGGAGCAGATTTCCTCCGACGGCACGCGCAAGTGGCTGTTCCGCTTTCCGCCGCGCGGTGCCGGCCGTCCGGTCGAGATCGAGACCGTCTACATTCCCGAAGAAGGCCGCGGCACGCTCTGCATCTCCTCGCAGGTCGGCTGCACGCTGACCTGTTCGTTCTGCCACACCGGCACACAGAAGCTGGTGCGCAATTTGACGGCGGAAGAGATCCTGGCGCAATTGCTCACCGCCCGCGACCGGCTGGGTGACTTCCCCGACCGCGACACACCCGACGGCGCCATCGTCCCGGCCGAGGGCCGCAAAGTTTCCAACGTCGTCATGATGGGCATGGGCGAGCCGCTCTACAATTTCGAGGCGGTGAAGAAGGCGCTGCTGATCGCCTCCGACGGTGATGGGCTTTCGCTGTCGAAGCGCCGCATCACGCTGTCGACCTCCGGCGTCGTGCCCGAGATCTTCCGCGCCGGCGAGGAGATCGGCGTCATGCTGGCGATCTCGCTGCACGCCACCAATGACGATCTGCGCGACCTGCTTGTGCCGATCAACAAGAAGTATCCGCTGAAGGAACTGATCGAGGCCTGCCGCGCCTACCCGGGCCTGTCCAACGCCAGGCGCATCACCTTCGAATATGTGATGCTGAAGGACGTCAACGATTCCATCGAGGACGCCAAGGGCCTGATCAAGCTGCTCAAGGGCATTCCGGCCAAGATCAATTTGATCCCGTTCAACCCGTGGCCGGGCACCAACTACCAGAGCTCGGACTGGGAGACGATCGAGAAGTTTGCCGACTACATCAACAATGCCGGCTATGCCTCGCCGATCCGCACGCCGCGCGGCCGCGACATCCTGGCCGCCTGCGGGCAGCTCAAATCCGAATCCGAACGCATGCGCAAGGTCGACCGCCTGGCGCTGGAAGCCATGATGATTGCGGGGCATGGCGAGGCGTGAGCCGCCTCTTCGCCTATATCCTCCGTTTCGCTGTCATCCTGTTCGGCTATGTCGTCGCCTCATTGGCGGCGAGCGCCTTTCTCAACGTGCTGTTCCTGGCTTCCGTCGGTTATATGCCGGACGATGCGCACCCAGCGGCGGCCGCGGCGCTGTATTTTTCGATCCCGTTCGTGGCGCTGTTTGTCGCCTATTTCGCTTTCATACCGGCGGTGGTCGCAATCCTGATCTCCGAGGTCCTCAGCCGCCGCGACTGGCTGTTCTATGCACTCGCGGGCGGCTTGGTGGCCGCGGCCTTCCTCGGCTTCGTCCACCAGAACGTGGATTTCGACGTCACCGAACCGCGCGCCATCGCCGCGGTGATCGGCTGCGGCATGGTCGGCGGCATCTTCTACTGGCTAAGCGCCGGCCGCTGGGCCGGAAGCTGGTGGCAGGCCGCTACTTCGCCTGAGCGGTCAGGATCTTGAGCGCGAAGGCCGAAAACACACCGGCAAAGAGATAGTCGACGACCCGCGTTACGCGCGGGCTGGCCTTCATCGCCGCCGAAAACCTTTCCGCGGCAAACACCATCGGCGCCGTCACAGGGATCGACAGCACGATGAACATGAGGCCGAGGGAGAACAGTTTTCCCGGCGCGTTCGGATCGTGAGCCGAGACGAACTGCGGCAGAAACGTCATGAAGAACAGGATGATCTTCGGGTTGAGCAAATTGACGCCGAGTCCGGCGGCCCAGCTGCGGAACAGCGAAATCTGCGGCCCGTTCTTCTTCTGCGGTGAAAACGCCGAGCCCTTGGTCATCGCCTGCCAGGCCAGGAACACCAGATAGGCGGCGCCGAAGATTTTCAGCACCAGGAAGGCCATCGGCGAGGCGACGATCAGCGCCGAGATGCCGACCGCCACCAAAGTTGTATGGATCAGCGTGCCGAACAGAGCACCCGCCAGCGAGGCAAAGCCGGCGGCGCGGCCCTGGCTCAGTGTTCGCGAGACGAACAGCGTCATATCCGGCCCCGGCGTGATCGCCAGGATCATGGTGGCGATGGCGAACTGGATCAGTATTGTGGTGTCGGGAATGAAGGACATCGGTGGCCCCTGGCGAATGATCGTCGGTCTATAACGCAGCCTCCCCGCTCACGCCAGCAACTGACTGGCGTCGCATCTGGTCCAGCGGCTGCGGCGGCCGGCGCCCGTTCATCCCTTGCGCTGGCCGGAAATGCCGTGATACCTCGCCCGCGAAACTCACGCGCGGAACCGCCAAAATGTCCCCAGCAATGCCCAAGACAAAAGACGTCAAGAAGGTCGTGCTCGCCTATTCCGGCGGTCTCGACACCTCCATCATCCTGAAATGGCTGCAGACCGAGCTCGGCGCCGAAGTCGTCACCTTCACCGCCGATCTCGGCCAGGGTGGCGAGCTGGAGCCGGCGCGCCAGAAGGCTGAGATGATGGGCATCAAGGATATCCGCGTCGTCGATGTGCGCGAGGAATTCGTCTCGGATTTCGTCTTCCCGATGTTTCGCGC
Source organism: Mesorhizobium sp. M0317 (assembly GCF_040321555.1). Taxonomy (NCBI): domain Bacteria; kingdom Pseudomonadati; phylum Pseudomonadota; class Alphaproteobacteria; order Hyphomicrobiales; family Phyllobacteriaceae; genus Mesorhizobium; species Mesorhizobium sp. M0317. The sequence goes on from NZ_JAMYRV010000024.1 coordinate 78,956, forward strand.
CAACGCCGTCTATGAAGGCACCTACCTGCTCGGCACCTCGATCGCCCGCCCGTTGATTTCCAAGCACCTGGTCGAGATCGCCCAGGAGGTCGGCGCCGATGCCATTGCGCACGGCGCCACCGGCAAGGGCAACGACCAGGTGCGTTTCGAGCTGTCGGCCTATGCGCTGAATCCCGACATCAAGGTCATCGCGCCGTGGCGCGACTGGTCGTTCAAGTCGCGCACCGACCTGATCAACTTCGCCGAGCAGCACCAGATCCCGGTGGCCAAGGACAAGCGGGGGGAGGCGCCGTTCTCGGTCGACGCCAACCTTCTGCACTCCTCTTCCGAGGGCAAGGTGCTGGAAGACCCGTGGAACGAGCCGCCGGAATTCGTCCATCAGCGCACCGTCTCGCCAATGGACGCGCCGGACAAGGTCACCGAGATCGAGATCGAATTCTTGAAGGGCGACCCGATCGCGCTGAACGGCAAGAAACTGTCGCCGGCCGAGATGCTGACGGCGCTTAACGATCTTGGCCGCGACAATGGCATCGGCCGGCTCGATCTGGTCGAGAACCGCTTCGTCGGCATGAAATCGCGCGGCGTCTACGAGACCCCCGGCGGCGCCATCCTGATCGTCGCCCACCGAGCCATCGAATCGATCACGCTCGACCGCGGCGCCGGCCACCTCAAGGACGAGTTCATGCCGCGCTACGCCGAGCTGATCTACAACGGCTTCTGGTTCTCGCCCGAGCGGCTGATGCTGCAGGCGATGATCGACAAGAGCCAGGAAGACGTCGAAGGCACGGTGCGCCTGAAACTCTACAAGGGCAATGTCATGGTCACCGGCCGGAAGTCCAAGAAGACGCTCTATTCCGACGCGCTGGTCACCTTCGAGGATGACCGCGGCGCCTACGACCAGAAGGACGCCGCCGGCTTCATCCGCCTCAACGCGCTGCGGCTGAGAACGCTGGCCGCGCGCAACCGCAAGGGTTGAGCCCAACTACTATTCCAGGAAAACCCGGCGGAGATGCCTGGTTTTATTTGCGCCAACTATTGCAAAAGACGTACCCGCCTTTTAATGCTTGATATTTGCGCAGCCGTATCTAGCCTCTCATCATGATCGATGGGGGCATTTGACATGAAGCCGTGGTTTTTAGTGTTGCCTGCAATGGCCGCCATGCTTGCCGGTTGCCAAACCGGACAGGAGCAAGTGAGTGAGTATCCCAAGGCGGCGTACGAGCGCTGCATCAGCAAGGTGGCCATATCGAACATATCGGCCAAACACGAGATCGCCGCTTTCATGGGCGTTTCCCTGGAACGCATGCCGCCTTTGCTATGCCGGCGCCTTGTCGATGCCATGAAGAGCGGCCGGCTGACCTTCTCCGACATAAACCGCCTCCAGTTCGACCAGTCCACGGACATCTGGAAGGTCATCAAAGGCGATTGACAGCGGTCCGATCTAAATTACGTGCTGGACAGAGGAAGTTCGACAATGAAGACCAGTATTTTTCTCTTGCTTTCGGCCGCAATCGTCTTTGACGGATCGCAGGCCCTGGCAGCACCGCAGTTGCGCACCTGCAAAAGTTTTGACGGCCCCTTCCAGATTCCCGCGTCCCAGAAATGCCCGTTAAGCGGCTACGCGCATTCCGACCAACCGACCTCGGTGGACATTAAAGGCAGGCCAAAGGCTGCCACGCGCGCCAAGACGACACGGGCGTCCAACTTGCGTAGCTGCAATGGTTTTGACGGCCCCTTCCAGATTCCCGCGTCCCAGAAATGCCCGTTAAGCGGCTACGCGCACGCGGACCAACCGACAGGAGTGGACATTAAGGGCAGGTCAAGGGCGAAAGCCACCGCGCCGCGAACGTCCAAGTACCGCAACTGCAGCGGTGTCGATGGCGCCTTCCAGGTTCCCATCTCCCAAAAATGCCCGTTGAGCGGCTACGCGCATTATTGAGAGCAGTGTGCAGGAGTCGTTTCGAGCGATTGGATTCTGACGTTCTCATTAACAAAGAGCCCGGCACATGGCCGGGCTCTCCATCGAATAGAGGTTTCTATCAGCCGCCGTCGATCGCGTCGGCGATCTGGGCGATGGCCTGCTGGTAGACGCTGGCGGAATTCCAGCCGGCGATGGCCCCCATATTCGCACTCGCGCTCGCACCCGCCCGCCAGCCATGAGCCTTGAGAAAGTTGGCCGTCGAAGCCAAGGCCGTCGCCTTGTCGCGCAGATTTCCGTTGCCGACGCCATACTTCAGGACATTGCCGGGCAGGAACTGCGTATGGCCGATCTCGCCATGCGCAGCGCCGACCGACGAGGCGCTCAGCGCGCCGCGATCGACCAGCTTCAGCGCCGCAATGGCATGCGGGTAAAAGAAGCCCGGGCGACGGCAATCATAGGCAAGCGTCAGAATGGCGGAGACCGTGTTCTGGTTGCCCAGGGAGGCTCCGAAGCCGGTTTCCATGCCCCAGATGGCCAGCAACACGCCCGGCGACACCCCGTAATTGCTCTCGATCCTGTCGAACATCGCTGCATTCGACTTCTTCAGCGCACGGCCCCTGGAAATGATCGCAGCTCCGCCACGACGCTTCATGAAGGCGTCCACCGAACCGCTGAACGCCTTGTGGATGGCGCGGTCGACGGAGATTGTCTTTGTCGCGTAGCTGGCACCGGCCAGAGCAGCCAGACCCTTCCCGCCGACACCTTCGGACCTGGCCTGCGCGGCAAAGTCCTGCTTCCACGCCTCGAAGCCCGCGCCGGTCTTGCCGCAGCTGGCCGCCGCCTGCGCGCCCGTCGCCAGCGCAAGTACCGCGACCACCGCGGCAGCAATAATCTTTCCCTTGGCAAGCAATGCCATGCTTTTTCTCCTGATTGCCTGAATCACGTCCCGGTTGCGAACTTGCCAGCGAAACGCGCCATTGTCACCGTACCCCCGGCGCTACCCTGGCCAATGCAGCGGAATTTGCTTACGATCAAGTGCTTATTGTGGCCGAAACGCCCGGTGCCGGGCAGGCGAATTCGCTGCTCGGGTAAAAAGAGGTGACGGGGGCATGGAACGGCGGCCCGTGGCGGGCGTTTGGGCGAGGCGCCGCTCCGCATCATATTCCTCCTCTGACGCCATACGCCAACGCCTGACGCATCGAGATCGACATGAAACTGTTCGACTGCCCGCATTGCGGCCACCGCCTCTACTTCGAGAATGCGCAGTGCCTGAATTGCGGGAGTCTCGTGCTTTACGATCCCGAGCATGCGCGCTTTGCCTTGTCTGACGTCGACGGCATCTTCCACTGCACCAATGCGGATGAATGCGCCTGCAACTGGATGGCCGAACCGGGTCATACCTACTGCCGCGCCTGCGTGCTGAACCAGCTGATCCCCGACCTCTCCGTCGACGGCAACCGCCGCCGCTGGATTCGCGTCGAGGCGGCCAAGAAGCGCGCCGTCTATTCGCTGCTCGCCTTCGGCCTTCCGGTCGCGCCCAAGCACAAGCACGGCGACGAAATCGGCCTCGCCTTCGACTTCATTGCCGATCCGATCGGCGGCGGTCCCGGCGGCGAACGCATCCTTACCGGCCACGACAACGGCCTGATCACGCTCAACGTCGCCGAGGCGGACTCGGCCGAGCGCGAGCGGCGTCGCGTCGAGATGGGCGAAAATTACCGCACGCTGCTCGGTCATTTCCGTCATGAGCTTGGCCATTACTACTGGGACCGGCTGATCCGCGACGAGCCGCAACGGCTCGATGCCTTCCGGGCGCTGTTCGGCGACGAACGCCCCGACTACGAGCAGGCGCTGAAGGCCTATTACGCCAATGGCGCTGCGCCCGACTGGCAGCAGAACCACATCTCCGCCTATGCGACGTCGCATCCATGGGAAGACTGGGCCGAGACCTGGGCGCACCATCTCCACATCACCGACACGCTGGAGATGGTGCACGCGCTGAATTTTCCACTCGGCCAGCTTGAGACGATGGAGACCAATGTGCTGCCGCAAGGCGACACCGGCGGCCGGTTGCAGGCGGCGCCCGCAGAACCTGACGCCGTGCCCGAGCCGTTCGAAAAGATTCTCGCCCGCTGGCTGGTACTCTCGGAAGCCTCCAACTCGATCAACCGCTGCATGGGCCTGCCCGACCTTTATCCCTTCGTCATTTCGGACGTGACGGCGCAGAAACTCAGCTTCGTGCATGAGCTTTTGACCGGTTTGCCGAAAGAAACCGGAACAAATCGTGAGCTGGCGTCGGTATTTTAGCCGGAACGCATGCGTTCTGGTTTCGTTTGGTGTCGCGAGGGACCATGAAAGGGAGAGAAACCATGAGACGCATATTGTTTCCGGCCGTCGCCGGGGCGCTTGTCGCGATGTCGGGTGCGGCACTCGCCGATACCGCCGTCTCGGCCGTCACCGATCTTAATGTGCGCGCCGGCCCCGGCCCGCAATATCCTGTGATCGGCGTGCTCGCCGCCGGCCAGTCGGCGACGCTCAATGGCTGCATCGAAAACAGCAAATGGTGCACCATTGCCGAAGCCGGAGGCCAGGGCTGGGTCTATTCCGACTATGTCACGGCCGATTTCGGCGGCAACCGGGTCGTTCTGACACGCCGCCCCGCCAACGCCGCCATCACCGTGGTTACACCGCCGCAGGATGATTATCCCGATACCTATACCGGTGCGATTCTGTCCGACGACGGCCCCGTCGACGCCATCGACAGGCCACCGGCGGAAGTCGGCACCTATGTCAGCACGCACCGGCTCGATCCGGTCTATCTCGAGGGCGAGGTGGTAACCGGTGCTACCTTGCCCGACACGGTCGAACTGCGCGAAATCCCCGACTACCGCTACCGCTACGTCTATGTGAATGGTCAGCAGGCGCTGGTCGACCCGCAGACACGGCGCATCATGTACGTCGTGCGCTGATTTTGCCTGGAAAGAATGACAAGTGAACTAGTGCCGCCCTCCTGCCGAGGCTGAGGGCGGCACAAGGGCTCGCTGAACAGCAGCAATTGCGCGAAAGCCGACGATCCCATAGATCATGCGACCCGATGCGTTCGGCAGAGGAACTCGCGTGATATCAGATCCAACCGCCTTCGAGCGCTATCGCAACACGGCCACCGATAAGACGAACCTGCCGCGGCTGATAATCGGAACGGCGGTCGTCGTCCTGTTCTGGGTGGCGATCACCCTGGTTGTGGTGCTTGGCGGCACCTATGTCGCCATCATCTGGCATGTATTGCCGGGCGATCCGCGCGGGCCGCTTCAGGGTTTTCTGGCCTCGCCCATCGGCATACTCACCGCACTCACCTCGTTTGCCGGCATCTGGCTCGGCCTCTGGCTTGCCATGCGTTTCGTCCATGGCGAGCCGCTCTCGGCGCTTTTCGGCGCCAGCCGCCGCGTGTCCTTGTCGGGCTTCGTCAAGGGCCTGATCGCGGTGCTGATCACATCGGCGCTTTCCGAACTCCTGCTCTATTGGCTACAGCCCGAAATCGCCCGCGGCACGATCAACCTGTCGACCTGGCTGCTGTTCCTGCTCCCGATCGTGGCGCTTACCCTGCTGCAGACCTCGTCCGAGGAGATGCTGTTTCGCGGCTATCTGCTGCGCGGCCTGGCCAAGCGCTTCGAGAGCCCTTACGTGTGGGCGCTACTGCCCGCTTTGCTGTTCACCTCCTTGCATTGGAGCCCGGGCTCGACCCCTGCCATCAACGCCTGCGTGCTGGCCTCGATCGCCGCCTTCGCCTTGCTGTTGACGCTGGTGGTTTATGTCACCGGCAATCTCGGCGCCGCCTTCGGCGCCCATCTCGGCAACAATCTCACCGGCTTCCTGCTGATCTCGCATCAGGAGAACTACAATTCCTTTGCCCTGTTCAACGCCAAGCCGCTGGAAGGTCCGGACTGGACGACGACGGATGCCGTCATCATCGCCGCCATCGGTATCGTCTGCACCTTGCTGACGATCCTGCTGCTTCTGCACCCGCGCTCGCCGCTGAAGGTTACGGCCGACCCTCGGGGTGCAGGGTGAACTAAACAGGGACCGATCCAGAGACCGGGAGGCCGCCCTTGTCTTGACTCTTCGGCCGATTTCCTGTCTACAGCCCCGAAATCCGCGACGAGTATCCCTCTGAGCAAGCCGACCAGGACGCCAAAACCTTTTGAGGTGGGTGCTGTAAACAGATCCTGGAGGCCAACACCCGGCAGCGCTGAGCGCCCCCGGGTGCCTTTTGGTTTTGAGCTTTGCTTGGATGAGCGGCGCGAACGCACTACCTCTCGGGCACCATCGGGGTGCCTGAGAAAAAGGAAACGGAATGTTTGAATCGCTGCAGGAGCGCACAAGAGGCGTGGAGGGCCATCGGCCCGACAGGGATCACCATGAATCCGAGGCGCTCTCGCGCGGCGGGTTGACCAATGTTTGAATCACTTCAGGAGCGCCTTGGCTCCATCCTGAACGGCCTGACCGGCCGCGGCGCGCTGTCGGAGGCTGATGTCTCGGCGGCGTTGCGCGAGGTGCGCCGTGCGCTGCTCGAAGCCGACGTTGCGCTGGAAGTGGTGCGTTCCTTCACCGACAAGGTGCGCGAGAAGGCCGTCGGCGCGGCTGTCGTAAAGTCGATCAAGCCCGGGCAGATGGTCGTCAAGATCGTCCATGACGAGCTGGTCGACATGCTCGGCGCCGAGGGCGTCGCCATCGACCTCAATGCGCCGGCGCCGGTCGTCATCATGATGGTCGGCCTGCAGGGCTCCGGCAAGACGACGACCTCGGCCAAGATCGCCAAGCGCCTGACCGAGCGCCAGAACAAGAAGGTTCTGATGGCCTCGCTCGACACGCGGCGGCCCGCGGCACAAGAGCAGCTGCGCCAGCTCGGCGAGCAGGTCAAAGTCGCGACGCTGCCTGTCATTGCGGGCCAGAACCCGGTCGACATCGCCAGGCGCGCCGTCCAGGCAGCCAAGCTCGGCGGTCACGACGTCGTCATCCTCGACACCGCCGGCCGCACCCATATCGACGAGCCGCTGATGGTGGAGATGGCCGACATCAAGAAGGTGTCGAGCCCGCACGAAATCCTGCTGGTCGCGGATTCGCTGACCGGCCAGGATGCCGTCAACCTCGCCAAAAGCTTCGACGAGCGCGTCGGCATCACCGGTCTGGTGCTGACCCGCATGGACGGCGACGGCCGTGGCGGTGCCGCGCTTTCGATGCGCGCCGTCACCGGCAAGCCGATCAAGCTGATCGGCACCGGCGAAAAGATGGACGGGCTGGAGGAATTCCACCCAAAGCGCATCGCCGACCGCATCCTCGGCATGGGCGACATCGTCTCGCTGGTCGAAAAGGCCGCCGAAAACATCGACGCCGAGCAGGCGGCGGCGATGGCCAAAAAGATGCAGTCGGGCAAGTTCGACCTGAACGACCTTGCCGGCCAGCTTCAGCAGATGTCGAAAATGGGCGGCATGGGCGGCATCATGGGCATGATGCCCGGCATGGGCAAAATGAAGGACCAGATGGCGGCCGCCGGCCTCGACGACAAGATGTTCGGCCGCCAGCTCGCCATCATCTCGTCGATGACCAAGGCCGAGCGCGCCAATCCGGACATGCTGAAACATTCGCGCAAGAAGCGCATCGCCGCCGGCTCCGGCACCGATGCGGCCGAGATCAACAAGCTCTTGAAGATGCATCGCGGCATGGCCGACATGATGAAGGCGATGGGCGGCAAGGGCAAAGGCGGCGGCTTGATGCGCGGCATGATGGGCGGCCTTGCCTCCAAGATGGGCCTCGGCGGCATGATGCCTGGCGGCATGGGCGGCCCCGGGGGCATGATGGGCGGCATGCCCGACCTCTCCAAGATGGATCCCAAGCAGCTCGAAGCCTTGCAGAAGCAGATGCCCGGCCTTGGCGGCATGAAGGGCCTGCCCACCCCGAGCGGCGGTGGCCTGCCCGGTCTGCCCGGCGGCATGAAGCTTCCCGGCCTTGGCGGCGGTGGTCTGCCCGGTCTCGGAAAGAAGAAGTGAGGACGCTATGAACGAAGAAAAAGACATGGCCGACGCACGCACCATCCTGGCCGGCTATCGCGCCTCGATCGACAACATCGACGCCGCCCTCATCCATATGCTCGCCGAGCGCTTCCGCTGCACCAAGGCGGTCGGCGTGCTCAAGGCCGAGCATGGCCTGCCGCCCGCCGACCCGGCGCGCGAGCAGGAGCAGATCACCCGCCTTCGCCAGCTGGCGAAGGACGCTCATCTCGACCCCGATTTCGCGGAAAAATTCCTCAACTTCGTCGTCCGCGAAGTGATCCGCCATCACGAGCAGATCGCCGCGTCCAACGGCGCAAGCAGAACCGGCTAACAAAGTGCATGTCGCCCAAAAGTGCGCAGCGGTTTTGGGACAACGACCTGCACCAGACAAAGCCATTAACCCAACACTGAAATCAGAAATTTAGGAGAAATGAAATGCCCTTGAAGATCAGACTGGCCCGTGCGGGCTCGAAGAAGCGCCCTTACTACCACGTCGTCATTGCTGACGCCCGTTCGCCGCGCGACGGCCGGTTCATCGAGTCGATCGGCTCGTGGAACCCGCTGCTGCCCAAGGACGGCGAGCGCGTCAAGGTCGACGCCGACCGCGTCAAGCATTGGCTGTCGCACGGCGCTCAGCCGACCGACCGCGTGCTGCGCTTCCTCGATGAGGCCGGCCTCCTCAAGCGCGAAGCCCGCTCCAACCCGAAGAAGGCCGAGCCCGGCAAGAAGGCGCAGGAACGCGCCTCTCTGCTGAAGAAGGCCCAGGAAGACGCTGCCGCCGCCGTTGCCGCCGCTGCTGCAGCCCCGGCCGAAGCGGAAGCCGCCACCGCCGAATAAGCATCGCGTCATCGCATCGACAAAACGGCGGGCCTGTGCCCGCCGTTTTGCTATGTGCGGCGATGTCATATGCGTTCGAACGAAAGATGACTGAGCGGACCGTCACGGAAGAGACCCTTTTCGGCGGCGTAGCCGGAACGCTGTTGCGATGCGCCGGCGCCACGACAGGCGTCGTCGTGCTCAGCGGATCGAGCGGCCGCATCGACGTCACCCGCGCCCGGCTCTTTGCCAAGGAAGGAGCATCCGCTCTCGCGCTGCAATGGTTTGGCGGCGAAGGTCAGGTGCCCGGCATTTGCGAGATCCCGCTCGAAACGTTTTTCGCGGCGACCGGCTATCTTGTCCAGATGGGATGCCGGCGCATCGTCTATGTCGGGACCTCGAAAGGCGCCGAGGCCTCCCTGCTTGCGGCGGCTCACGGTCCACGCATCGGCGTCGTGGTTGCGATCAGCCCGACATCGGTGGTCTGGGGCAATATCGGGCCGGGCCGCGACGGCGTCAGCTGGCCGGAACGATCGTCGTGGACGATCGAGGGGATTCCTTTGCCGTTTGTCCCAAGCAATCCCGCTTGGAACGCCGAGTATGTCGATGGTCTGGTGTCCTACCGGCGGCTCTTCCTGCATGCCTTGCAAACCTTCGAGGACGCAGCGGCCAAGGCTGCCATTCCCGCCGAAGCTATTTCAGCGGACATTGTTCTGGTTGCGGGCGGCGACGACGCGCTATGGCCATCGCTGGATTTTGCCCAGTCGATCGTTCGGCGTCGCCAGGACACCGCAATGACCACCTGCCTCGTCTCAGTGCCCGACGCCGGCCACCGCATTCTGCTGCCGGGCGAAATCACGCCGCGCTCGAGGCTGCGTGCCCATGGCGGCAATGACGACGCCGACACGCGCCTGGGCCGCCTGGCTTGGGAGCATATCCGGGGATTGCTGTAGCGCAGGCAGCCATGGTCCAGCTGCCTTAGGCAACAGCGAAACCGGCGATCTATAGCCGCCGGTTTCCGATGTTGGACCTGGCTGTGTTCAATAACCGTCGGGGCAGCTGGCGATGTAGGTGCGCCCGTTGCGGCCGCGGTAGCGACATTGACCGCTTTCGCTGGCACGGCCGATCAGCGCGCCGGCCACGGCGCCGACGGCGCCGCCGACGACGGCGCCCTGAACCGGATCATTTGCCACAGCTGCGCCAACCGCCGCGCCGCCGAGGCCGCCGACCGCGGCACCCTTTTCGGTTTGCGAGCACGCACCCAGTGCGGTCGCCAGTACCAGAATGATCATCGCTCTTTTCATTATCGTTCCTCTCTCACGCGGATCGCCGTCCTCGCCGCCACGGCTCTAACTCCCAGACGGCTGATTTGATCCCGATGACGTGAGAGATCGCGGTGTCCGCGCCGGTCACATTCGTGCCGACCGCCGCCGAGCTTGTTGAAAATCCAGGCTTTTCTACCTTTCGGCTGCCTTTTTCAGATTGGCGAGGCCAGCCTCGAAATCCTTGCCGATCAGCGTATCGAAACTCATGAACAGGCCCATCAGCTTGGCAATGAAGGGCCGGCTGCCGCGCATTGCCCAGGTGACTGCGGTGGTGTCGCCCGAGGGCTTCAGGGTGAAGTCGACGCTGTTGCTGGCCCGGAACGGCTTCTCGAAGTCGAGCTTCAGCGACACCAGCGAGGATGGCACGGAATTGACGATCTCCATGCGTCCCTTGCCGGCCTTGGCATTGCCTTCCCAGGCGTAGGCGGCGCCCTTGCCGGCATCAGCGCCCGACAGCGTGCGCTTCATCAGCGGGTCGAGCTTTTCGTAGGGTGACCATTCCGGCCACTGCTTGAAATTGTTGATCAGCGGAAAGATCGCTTCCGGCGCGGCCTTGATGCTGGCGGTGCGGGCGGTGACGAAATCATTCGACCTCGTCGCCGCATAGATGAGCACGGCGGCGATGATGACGACCAGGAGGATGAGAATGGTGCTGAGCATGTTTTTCTCCTCGCTTAACGGCTGAACGGGATCAGGGCGCGCACGCTTGGGTCGCGCAGATAGAGACCGCCCCACAGGATGATGCCGAGATAGACGCTAAACAGCGTGTGCGAAAACAACGGGCTGCCGACGCGCATATTTGTGGCGATGGCGCCGCCGAGATAGCCGGTGAGCAGGATGGCGCCGAGCACCGAGGTGCGGGGCAGCGCATAGAGCGCGGTCGAGATCAGCCCGATAATGCCGAGCGTGCGCGCGACATTGACATCGGCCGGCCAGCCGAGCGGCACCATGGTCTGGGTGACGACATCGAGCGGCGGCAGCTTGATGACGCCGTCGAAGATCATGAACAGGATGATGAGGCCGCTGAGCACGCGGCCGGTCCACAGGGCGCCCGATGAGACGGGCATGGTTTGAGAAATACTCACGGGTGTTCCCTCCTAAGCGGTTCGAGCCGTTTGCTGGCTTCGGACCAAGGACGAGCGATGGGGCGGCGATCCTACAGGGTGCGGATTCTTTTTGGGTAGCAGCAAGCAAAAGCCGCTGCGTGGCGATCCTTCACACCCCCCTCTGGCCTGCCGGCCATCTCCCCCGCAAGGGGGGAGATTACACGCTCGACCGCTTCGGCAATGTTCCATGAATGAGCGGAGCATCGAAACCGCCGATCTCCCTCGTTGCGGGGGAGATGCCCGGCAGGGCAGAGGGGGGTGCTGTCCCTCGACCTTGACGGACTATCGACATCCACCAGTCACGGCTATTGATAGGGCTGGGCGAGAGACGAGCGAATGGCCGGCGAGACTGATCTGAAAAAGCTGCTGGCGGCGATGACGCCGGAACTGCTTCCCGGCGTCCATGTCTTCGCCACCCTGGTCCCCGGTGCACCGGTTCCCGAGACGCTCAATCCGGTGATGCTGTTTCGCGAGAAGGAGGGCACGACGCTGATCTTGCCCGAAGACCAGGCCGCCGGGCTGCAGTCCGCCTTCCGCTGCCGCATGATCACCCTGAACGTCCACTCCTCGCTGGAAGCCGTCGGCTTCCTCGCCGCCATCACCGCCCGGCTGGCCGCCGCCGGCATGGGCGTCAATCCGGTCTCTGCTTTCTATCATGACCATCTGTTCGTGCCCGCTGAGCGGGCCGAGGAAGCGATGGAGTTATTGCGCCAACTGGCCAAGGATAACGCCGGCTGAATATCAAGCTCGACGCACGTAGAGAATATCCGGCAGGCCTTCTTCGTTGGTGGTGCCCGCGCCGAACGCCTCGGGGCGAAAGCCATGGCGCTCGTAGAAGCGACGCGCGCCGGTGTTGGCCTGGAAGCAATGCAGTTTAACGATCCGTAGCGCGGCGGTCGCTTGCACCAGCAGCCGGCTGCCGATGCCTTGCCCCATCCAGGCGGGGTCGAGATAGAGCTGTTCCACCCAATCGCCGCTCAGGGCAATGAAGCCGACAATGCCGTGCCGGCCTCGGCGACCGTCACCTGCTGCCGGGACAGCACGATCTCGCGGATGAAGGCAAGATCCTCATCCGGCGTGTGGATGACCGGCATCCAGGAGAACGAGCCAAGTGCGGCCCGCATGACAATGGCGATGGTCGCGGCATCCAAAGCCGTGGCGGGGCGCAGCACGATTTTGGTGGGATCGTTCAAAGGCGTTTCTCAACAAAGGTCAGCGCTGCCCTCATCCCCCTGCCGGGACCTTCTCCCCGTGAACGGGGAGAAGGAAGGCTTCGGCCGAAGGCCGAGCCCGCGACTGCGGGCCGCCGGCTTTCCGGCGCCCCCGCGGAGGGCCCGCCGCGGCAGCGGCGATACGGCCCGTGAGCGAATAAACTATGCCGCCTTCTTCTTCGGCTGGATCAGGCCGCGCTCGACCAGCAGCTCGGCGATCTGCACCGCGTTCAGCGCCGCGCCCTTGCGCAGATTGTCGGAGACAATCCACATCGACAGGCCGTTGTCGATGGTCGAATCCTCGCGGATGCGCGAGATGAAGGTGGCGTCCTCGCCGGCCGATTCCAGCGGCGTGATGTAGCCGCCATCCTCGCGCTTGTCCAAGACTTGGCAGCCCGGCGCTTCGCGCAGGATGTCGCGCGCCTCGTCGGCGGTGATCGGCTTTTCGAACTCGATGTTGACGGCTTCGGAATGGCCGATGAACACCGGCACGCGCACACAGGTCGCCGTCAGCTTGATCTTGGGGTCGAGCATCTTCTTGGTCTCGGCGACCATCTTCCACTCTTCCTTGGTCGAGCCGTCGTCGAGGAAGACGTCGATATGCGGAATGACGTTGAAGGCGATGCGCTTGGTGAACTTCTTGACCTCGACGCCATCGGCGACGAACACCGCGCGGGTCTGTGTAAAGAGTTCGTCCATGCCCTCCTTGCCGGCGCCGGATACCGATTGATAGGTGGCGACGACGACGCGCTTGATGGTGGCGACATCGTGCAGCGGCTTCAGCGCCACGACCAGCTGCGCCGTCGAGCAGTTCGGATTGGCGATGATGTTCTTGCGGGTGAACAGCGAGATCGCATCCGGGTTCACTTCCGGCACGATCAGCGGCACGTCCTGGTCGTAGCGGAAGGCCGACGAGTTATCGATGACGACGCAGCCCTGCTTGCCGATCTTCGGCGACCACTCCTTCGAGACGTTGCCGCCGGCCGACATGATGCAGATGTCGGTGTCGGAAAAATCATACTGGTCGAGCGTCTTGACCTTCAGCGAACGGTCGCCGAACGACACTTCGGTGCCCTGGCTGCGCCGCGAGGCCAGCGCCACGACTTCGCTTACCGGAAAGCCGCGCTCTTCCAGTATGTTGAGCATTTCGCGACCCACATTGCCCGTGGCGCCGACTACCGCAACCTTGAAACTCATCAGAAATCTCCTGTCCCTCTCCGCTTGGTTTTTGGAGAAAACCCGCCGGCCAATGCGGGTTTCGTCCCCCGGGCCGGACCCGGGAGAGGGTGGTTAGGCCAAGGGAATCACACCGTTTTGGTGGTGGTTTTGGCCATAGTTTTGCTGGAACGGTAAGACGCGCCAACGCGCCCGGCCCCATGATTGTGGCCGGGGAAGTCGAATGCAAGAAGAGCCATCAGAAGGCCGCGCATCGAAAATGATCCCGTTCGATGCCGGCTTTTACGCGGTTTGCGTCAGGAGTCAATTGCGGCAAGGCACTCGCTTGCCCTGTACAATAGCGGCCGCAAGAAGTACGAACGCCCAAATAGTGTTTGGCTGGCGTGGCGCCAGCCCCGGCATATGCTGCATGATGAGCCCATGCCCCGAATTCCGAAAGAGTGAGATGTCCAATTTCGAACGTATCGTTCCTGCGCTGGCAGAGGCGCTGGAAAAACGCGGCTATACCGAGCTGACGCCAGTGCAGAAGGCCGTGCTGGAGCTCGGCGAGTCCGACGCTCTGGTGTCGGCGCAGACCGGCTCAGGCAAGACCGTCGCCTTCGGCCTCGCTTTGGCGCCGACCCTTCTTGGAAGCGCCGAACGTTTTGACCAGGCTGGCGCACCGCTGGCGCTGGCCGTAGCGCCGACGCGCGAGCTCGCTTTGCAGGTGATGCGCGAATTGCAATGGCTCTACGCGCCGACCGGCGCCACCGTCGCGTCCTGCGTCGGCGGCATGGACATGCGCTCCGAACGGCGCGTGCTGGAGCGCGGCGCCCACATCGTCGTCGGCACGCCCGGCCGCCTGCGCGACCACATCACCCGCAACTCCCTCGACATGTCGGCGCTGAAAGCCGTGGTGCTGGACGAGGCCGACGAGATGCTCGACCTCGGCTTTCGCGAGGACCTCGAATTCATCCTCGATGCCGCACCGGCTCAGCGCCGCACGCTGATGTTTTCGGCCACCGTGCCGCGCTCGATCGCCACGCTGGCGCAAGGCTATCAGCGCGACGCCGTACGCATCTCGGCCGGCGGCGAGGAAAAGCAGCATCTCGATATCGAATACCGGGCGCTGAATGTCGCCTATCCCGACCGCGAGAACGCCATCATCAACGTGCTGCGCTTTTACGAGGCGAAGAACGCGCTGGTGTTCTGCAACACCCGCGCCGCCGTCAATCATCTGACGGCACGCTTCAACAACCGCAATTTTTCCGTCGTCGCACTGTCGGGCGAGCTCAGCCAGAACGAACGCACCCACGCGCTGCAGGCGATGCGCGACGGACGCGCCAAAGTCTGCATCGCCACGGATGTCGCCGCGCGCGGCATCGACCTGCCCAATCTCGAACTGGTCATCCATGCCGATCTGCCGACCAATCCCGAAACGCTGCTGCATCGCAGCGGCCGTACCGGCCGCGCCGGCCGCAAGGGTGTCAGCGCGCTGATCGTGCCCAACGGCGCCCGCAAGCGCACCGAGCGCCTGCTGCAGAATGCAGGGCTGAAGGCGACATGGGCGAGCCCGCCCTCGGCCGACGACGTCATCAAGCGCGACGACGAGCGCATCCTTGCCGATCCAGCCTTCGACGAGCCGGTGGCCGAGGACGAGCGCGGCTTCATCGACGCGCTTCTGGCCAGGCATGGCGCCGAACAGATTGCGGCCGCCTTCGTGCGCCAATGCCGCGCCAGCCGCTCGGCGCCCGAGGAGCTTACGGATGTCGCACCGTTCACGCCTTCGCGTGACAAACCGGCG
This sequence comes from Mesorhizobium sp. M0317, assembly GCF_040321555.1. Classification (NCBI taxonomy): domain Bacteria; kingdom Pseudomonadati; phylum Pseudomonadota; class Alphaproteobacteria; order Hyphomicrobiales; family Phyllobacteriaceae; genus Mesorhizobium; species Mesorhizobium sp. M0317. Next base: position 94,341 of record NZ_JAMYRV010000024.1, read on the forward strand.
GGCGAAAAATTCGAGCGCCGCGATGAAGCGCCAGGCCGGCGCGACGATTTCGGCGACAGTGTCTGGTTCTCGCTGTCGATCGGGCGCAAGCAGAATGCCGAGCCGCGCTGGCTGATCCCGATGCTGTGCCGCACCGGCAACATCTCCAAGCGCGAGATCGGCTCCATCAAGATGCAACAGGATGAGACCTACGTGCAGATCGCGGCCGACTGGGCCGATCGCTTCCTCGCCGCCATCGGCCCCGACAAGAAGCTGCAGGGCAACATCGTGGTGAAGCGCCTGGACGGCACGCCCGACCTGTCGCGGGCCGGCTACCAGGCGCCGAAGCCGGACAAGAAGCCGCATCGCGGCAAGCGACCGTTCGAGGCGCCGCAAAGCGCACACAAGCCGAAATTCGAGAAGCGGGAACGGCCCCCCGGCGATGCAAAGCCTTGGGCCGGGAAACCGAAATTCGACAAGGCTGGACCGCCGAAGAACAAGAAACCGAAGAAGCGGCCGGTTTGAGGCTCTTATCGGCCAATTACAGATGCAGGCGCTGCCCCTCATTGCCCTGCCTGGCATTTCTCCCCGTATAGTGACGGAGAAAGGGCTGACCTGTCCGAACCGGATAGATAGGTAACAGAATGGACCGATAGCATGGGTGACAGTTTTCTTGTCCGCCGGAGGACGGGCGATGGTTTGGCGAGAGACTGGCATCATGGACGAGCGGCTACGGTTTGTTGTGGAGTGTCTTTCTGGGGATGAGACGATGGTTGCGCTTTGTGCGGCCTACGGGATCTCACGCAAGAACGGCTACAAATGGCTAGGACGCTATCGGACGTTTGGGCCTGAGGGTTTGCACGACCTGCCGCGAGCACCGCTCAATCATGGCCGTGCGACAGCTCAGGATCTGGTTGAGCGGATTGTGGCGGCCAAGGAGCTGCATCCGCTTTGGGGTCCAAAGAAGATCGTGGCACGGCTCAGGCGCACGGCTCCCGAGTTCATGTGGCCTTCAGCCTCGACGGTCGGCGCGATCCTTGCGCGGCATGGGCTTGTCCGCGCCCGCAAGCGACCCCGCCTGCGGGCCTGCGGCAATGGACCCTGGCCACAGCCGCAAGAACCGAACGCGGTGTGGACTGGCGATCACAAGGGCTGGTTCCGGACCCGCGACGGCTGGCGTTGCGAACCCTTGACGGTGATGGATGCGTCGAGCCGCTATCTTCTGGCGCTCGAAGCGACGGGGTCGACGGCCGATAGCGAAGCCTGGCCGGTGTTCGAACGGCTGTTTGAAGAGCATGGCCTGCCGGATCGCTTCAGAAGCGACAATGGCCCGCCCTTCGCATCGGCCGGCGTCACCGGGCTGACGCCGCTTGTCGTGCGCTTCATCAAGCTCGGCATCACCTTGGAGCGGATCGCACCCGGCAGGCCACAGCAGAACGGACGTCACGAGCGCTTTCACCTGACCATGCTGCCGATGGCCGAGGCACCGGAAGCCGACCGAACG
>NZ_JAMYRV010000025.1:0-91094 GCF_040321555.1 Mesorhizobium sp. M0317
GCCCGGGCGCCCCGGCGCCGCCGCCGGGCGCCACCGCCGGCAGCGGGGACATGACGAAGCGGTGCACCGGCGCGCCGCTGGCGGGATGGCGGCGCTCCGTGCTTTCCGGCGCGGCAAGCAGCGCGCGGCTGACGATCGAATGCCAGGTGCCGGTGCTGGGCTGACGCTTGCCGTGATAGCCGCAGACGATTAGCCGGTCCTCGGCGCGCGTCATGCCGACATAGAGCAGCCGCCGGTATTCGTCGTCGGCAAGCTCCCGCGCCCTGGCCGAGGCTGCCTTGGAGAAGCCGTTGGCGACATCGGCGGCCGAGCGCCAGAGATAGCCCTTGCCGTCGAAATTGCGGCCCGAAGCGTCGAACGGCATCAGCCGCGGCAGATGCTGGTCGCTGAACGGCGCCGACCCGCCATCGACCAGGAAGACAACAGGCGCTTCCAGGCCCTTAGCGGCGTGCACGGTCATCACGCGGACCTCGTCGCGCAACTGGTCCATCTCGCGCTTGATCTCCGGACCGGTGTTCTCCAGCGTCGCCAGAAAGGCCTCCAGCCCCGGCAGTCCGGTGCGTTCCTCGGCCAGGCAGAAACTCAGGAATTCGTCGAGGATGTCGCCGGCTTCCGGTCCAAGCCGGGCGATCATCTTCTTGCGCAGGCCGTCGCGCGCCAGCACCCCGGCGTAGAATTCGAACACCGGCCGGAACGCCGCCTCGTTGGCCCAGCCGTCGAGCCGGGCAACGACATCGGTCAGCGCGGTATTGTGGACGGCATGCTGGCGTAGTGAGGCGATCAGCGATGTTCCGGCTGGCCGTCCGGCGCCAAGCGTAAAAAGCGTCTCCTCCGACACGTCGAAGACCGGGCTGCGCAGCACGGCGGCGAGCGACAGGTCATCCTGCGGCTGGATGAGGAAATGGCCGAGTGCGATCAGGTCCTTGACCGCGATGTGGCCGGGCAGGCTCAGCCGGTCGGCGCCGGCGACGGGAATATCGCGGTCCTTCAGCGCGCGCGACAGCGCATGGACGAAGCGGTCGCGCTTGCGCACCAGCACAAGAATGTCGCCGGCCCTCAGCCTGCGTCCCTTGCCCTCGATGATCTCGCGGTCCTTGAGCCAGGTCTGGATGGTCGCAGCCACGTGCTCGGCCACCCGCACAGCCGGCGCGCTGGCATGATTGACCGGCAACGTCCAGTCGTCGGGCTCCTCGACGGCGTCAGCGCCGAGCGACGGCCAGACCTCGACATAGCCAGGCGCGTCGTTGCGGATCGCCTTGTGGTCGAGCGGATCGGGGTCATGGCTGATGCCGCGCCGCACGCCCGGATCGGCAAAGACGCGGTCGACGGCGGCAAGCACGTCGTCGGTCGACCGGAACGACCAGGTCAGTTTCAGGTCGGCAAACGAAGCATTGGCGGCGTTCACGCGTCCGGAAAACAAGAGCCGGCTGTCGGCGAAGGAATCCGGCGCGGCACCCTGAAAGGAATAGATCGACTGCTTTTCGTCGCCGACGGCGAACACCGTGCGATTGGTCGTGCCGCGCTGGCCGTGGCCGGCAAAGAACTCCTCCGCCAGCCGCTTCACCACCTCCCATTGGTCGGGGCTGGTGTCCTGCGCCTCGTCCAGCAGGATGTGGTCGATACCCTGGTCGAGCTTGTACTGCACCCAGGGGCCGGCATCGGGCCGCGCCAGAAGGTTGACGGTGCGGGTGATGAGGTCGTTGAAATCGAGAAAGCCGCGGCTGCGCTTCAGGCGCTCGTACCGCACGATCAGCCAGTCGGCTATGGTCAACGCCGCGACCGTGCCTTCCAGCATCCGGAACAGCGCCAGCCGGTCGGAGACGTCTGTTATCGACTTGACGGCCGCCAGATAGCGCTCGGGAAGGTCGGGCAGCCGGCCGAGCAGCGCCTTCTTGAACAACTTTGAGGGATCATAGGGGTCGCCATCGGCCTTGAGAAAGGCTTTGCCGAGCATCTGCAGCCGGCGGGTCGGGTCCGTCTCGGCAAAGGCCAAGCGGGCATAGGGCAAGAGATTGTTGAGCACGGTGCGGGCGTCGGCGGCCTCGGCGGCACTGGCGAACACTGCAAAGAAGTCCGGCAGGAAACCCGGCAGCGGCCATACCGATGCCGCTATGTCTTCGGCGCTCTGCCCGGGGCGAAAATGGAATTCGTCGAACAGGGCCTGAAAGCCGCCGCCGTCGCGCCGGACCGCATCGATGAAGCCGCGTAAGCCGTCGCGCTTGCGCACGATTTCGGCGAGCAGCGCATCGAGTCCGTGTTCGCCGCCGCGCTCCAGCACGGTGGCAAAGGCCTCGGCCAGTCCGGTGTCTCCGGCTGACGTGCCCGAAATCATGTCGCGGCGGGCGCCAGCAAACAGCGAGGCCTCCATCTGCGGATCGAGCATTTCGAAATGCGCCGGGATGTTGGCCTCCAGCGGGAACTGGTGCAGCACCGATTCGCAGAACGCGTGGATGGTCTGGATCTTCAGCCCGCCCGGCGTTTCCAGCGCTTCGGCAAACAGCCGGCGCGCCCGCCGCATCGTGTCGCGGGCGGGGCGGCGGCCGTCCACCGCCGCAATCTTTGTGGCACGCTCGGCATCGCCGAGCGCCGTCCATTCCGACAGCGTCGAGAACACGCGGTTCGACATGTTGGCGGCGGCCGCCCGCGTATAGGTCAGGCACAGGATCTTCGACGGATCGGTGCCGTTGAGCAGCAGCCGGATGACGCGCTGGGCCAGCACATGCGTCTTGCCCGATCCGGCATTGGCGGACACCCAGGCCGAGTTCTTCGGGTCGGAGGCGCGCGCCTGGTTGGCGGCGGTTTCGCTAGGGATGGGATAGGCTTTTTTCATGCCTCCCCCGCCTCGTCATCGCTGTCGCCGCCTGCCGACCATTCGAGCACGCGTGCCAGATGGTCGTAATCGCCATCGCTCTCGCCCTCGCGAAACGGCAGCGCCCGCGACAGGTAGCCGGTCGTCGGATCGGCATAATGGACCAGCAGCTTTTCCAGCCGCGCCCAGGCCTCCTCGGCGAGGTCTTCGGCGGTCCGGGGCTGGCGGTTGTAGTCAAGGATGGATTCCTCGAAAACTTCGCCATTCGGCTTCAGCCGCACGAATGCAAGCTGCGAGGGCTCGCGCGCGCCAAGCCCCTTGAAGGCGCCGCGCCGGAGCAGCGCCCCTTCGAGCGCCAGCTGTGGCGCCAGCAGCGTGTGGGCCTGCGCCTTGGACGGGGACGAGCCGGTCTTGTAGTCGAGAATGTCGGCCATGCCACCGGCCAAAAGGTCGACGCGGTCGGCATAGCCGGACAGCGTCACGCCGGTGCGGCCGACAGCGGTCTTTTCGGCGCGCTCCTCGGCATGCCGCCGAGCGACGGCGGGAGCGCGGCCGCGCTCCCATTCGATGATGTTGGCGGCAAGCTTTTCGAAGCGCGGCCACCACACAGCCTCGACATCGGCGGGCAGGGCGATCTCGGCAAAGCAGGTCCGGCCGGCAGCGATGAGGCGTTCCAGAGCTTCGGGCGCGCGGGGATCCGCCACCTCTGTCGAGAACAGATGCAGGATGTCATGAAACAGCGTGCCGCGCTCGGCGGCACCGGGGTCGCGGATCACCGGTTCGAGCGGCAGAAGGCTCAGAATACGCCTGGCGTAGACCGCATAGGGGTCGCGGCGCAGCGTCTCGATCTCGGTCACCGAGAAGTGGGTGGGCCGCATGCTCAGCGGCGGTTTCGGCTGCGGTCGCGGCGCGAAATGCTGCCGCTCGCCGGCATCGAGCGCGCGCGCCCAGGCAAGCAATTCGTCGCCGCGCCCGCGCAGTGCGGCGGCCGGATCCTTGCCGATGAAGGTGAGGATGCGCTGCAACCAGCGCGACGGCACCGCCGGTGCGTCGCCGGCTCGGGCGGAGCGCGTCAGCACCACCTTTTTCGCCCCCATCGCCATCTGGAAATCGTGGGCGGCAAGGCCGATGCGCCGTTCGGGCGGCTCGAGGTCGATGCCGGTCTTCATCAGCCGCGACATGAAGCGGTCGCTTTCCGGCTTGCGTGGCCACACGCCTTCATTCAGCGCGCCAATGACCAGCGTGTCGACGTTCTGCAGCCGTGCCTCCAGCGCGCCCCATATGGCAATGTTGCGGTCTGTGCCTTGCCCGGGCTTGACCGTTTCCGGTGCTATCAGCGCGTCCATCACATCAGGCCATTCGTCGGCCGGGAAGTCGAACGAGGCAGAGGCGGCGACCACACCGCGCAGCAGCTCGGCGAGTTTCTCGCCGGCGTCGCCGGCATAAAATTCAGCCAGGCTGCCCTCCGCCGTGCGGCCGAGATTTTCCAGCGCGGCGACGCTCGCTCTGGTCAACGCGACGAGATCGGCGTTCTCTTCACCGCGAAAGGCGGTCAGCGGCGCCAGTGCCGTCACAAGCCGGCTCAGCATATCACGGGCATCGTCGATGCCGCGCACGCTCAGGCGCGAAAACCAGAAGGGCTGGCGCTTGTCCCCGCTCAGCCCGGTCAGACGCTCCTCGAACAGTGCTGGCAAAGAGGCGATGTCGGGGCGTCCGGTGCCGCCGCGCAGCGCCACGAGTTCGATGAGCTCGGCGGCATGGCGCACGCCGGTGCGCTCAAGTCCGAGCCCGAGCAGCGGATGCTTGAGCAGCGACAAAAGGCCGACGGGATCGCCGGGCCGGAATACCGCTTGAAGTGTGAGCCGCAGCAGGCTGGCGGCAGGCGTGTTGGCGAGCGGCGTGCCGCCGGAATCGTCGGCGATCACGCCGAAGCGCAACAGCTCGGCCGAGACGCGCCGCGCCAGCCCGCGGTCGCCGGTAACGAGCGCTGCCCTTAGTCCCGGCTGTTCCACGGCGGTTTTCAGCGCGATGGCGATCGCCGCCGCCTCGTCGCGTTCGCTGGCGGCTTCGACCAGCGTCACGTCGGCGAAGGCCTCGGCGATGTCTACGGCGTTGAAGCATATGCGGGTCTCGGCCCATAATTCCGTGGTCTCGGCCGGCCGCAGCGCCTCGCCGACAAGGGCCGCGCGGAGCGCCAGTGCGGGCTCGGCGGAGACCACTTCCTCGACATCGCCACGCAGCACGCCAATCTTGCCGATCAGCTTGGCCATGCCGTATTGCGGGTGGCCAAGCAGTGCCGGCCGCGCACCGGGCGCCCCAATCGCGGCAAAAGACGGTTCGTCCAGCATCCCATCGAGCCCGGGCAGCACCACGGCGCCGTTGGGCAGGCTGGCGACCGTGGCAAGCAGTTCGGCCGTGGCGGGAATAGAGCCCGTCGAGCCGGCGGCGATCACCGGGCCTTTGGGCGGGTTGCGTTCCAGCCGCTTCGCCTCGCGCCGGATCAGCGCATTGCGGTGCGCGGCCGGGTTGGAGCGGTCGCGCTCCTCCAGCAATTTCGGCCAGGCCTCGGTGACGATACGGAGGAAATCGAGCGTCACAAGCCACCATCCGGCAAGATTGCCGGTGACCAGATCGGCAAGCCTGGTCCAGTCCGTGCCTTCGGTTTCGATCTCGTCCATCAGCCGGGCGAGGTCACGCGCCAGCCAGATCGCATCGGCGGCGGAGGCCGGCACGACGATCTCTTCGTTGAACATATCAAGGACATGCGCCGGCAAGGTGCGCTTCCAGGCCCGCACCAGCGGCGCCAGCAGCAGCAGGCGTTCGATGGCTGCGATCGGCGGCGCCATTTCAAGCTCGGTCGGCGTGCCGGCGTCGAAGGCGGCTTCGTCCTCGTCGAACTCTCCGAGCGGGCGGATGACCGGCAGGATCGCCGAACGGCGGCTCCCTCCCGGTCCCGAAAGCGCGTCGACAAAAGCGCCGCGCAGCGCACGGGCCGCGCGCCGTGTCGGCACATAGATGGTGACATCAGCCAGCGCCAGCGGATCGCCGTCGAACCGGAAGCCGGGCACCAGCCGTCCGGCCAGCAAGGCCTCGGCCAGAGTCGGCAGGAATGGCGCTCCGGGCGGGATCGAAAGAACGCGGCGCGCGCCGCTCATACCACCTTCGCGAGAGCGTCGGCGACCGCCGCTTCCGCCTGCGGAATGGCGTCGGGAGTGCCGACGGTGATCCAGCTTCCGCGCATCTGCATGCCGAACAGACGGCCAGAGGCGATTGCCTTGTCGAAATAGGTGTTGAGCGAATGCGCCCCGGCCGGCGCATCCCTGAAGATGGCGGGATTGACGATTGCCGCTCCGGCATAGATCAACCCGGCCGGATCGCCTTTCGAGCGCCGCATGCCGCCATCCGGCGCCATCAGGAAATCCGTGCCGACACCGTGTCCGGTGGCCGAGTCGAGATCGGTAAGCATCAGCAGAATATCCATTTTCGCGCCGTCCCATGCAAGGGCAAGGCGCTCGAGGCTGGGCTGGCCGCTGTCGATCCAGAACGTATCGGCGTTGATGATGTAGAAGGGTTCGGCACCCAGCAGCGGCAATGCCTTGACGATGCCACCCGCCGAATTCAGCAGCGCGTCGCGCTCGTCGGAAATGACGATCTTTGGCGCCCGCCTGTGGGCGATATGGGCGACGATCTGGTCCGGCAGATAGTGCACGTTGACGATGGCTTTCTCGACGCCGGCCGCTTCGAGACTGTCCAGCCCCCAATCGAGCAAGGTCCTGCCGGCGATCCGCACCAGCGGCTTCGGCATGGTGTCGGTGATCGGCCGCATGCGCTTGCCAAGACCAGCCGCCAGCACCATCGCTGTGGTCAAGGTCACGGGAGCCGTTCCTCCAGCAGGCCATGTGCCATGTAAAACTCCTTCAACTGAGCCAGCGCCGGGTGCGCCAGCGCCCGCCTGAGATAATCGCGGATGCGCGGCAGGTGTCGGAGATAATAGGGCTTGCCGTCGCGCTTTTCGAGCCGCACGAAAATGCCGAGGATCTTCGAATTGCGCTGCGCCGCCATGATCGCATAGGCCGCGCGGAAGGCGTCCTCATCGAAGCCGCCGGCGGCGTGGCGCGCAGCGACATAGGCGTCCACGGTCCGCTGCTCGATATCGGGCGAAACGGTGACGCGGGCATCCATGGCCAGCGACGCAACGTCATAGGCCGCCGGACCCATCAGCGCGTCCTGGACATCGACGATGCCCAGCCGGTCGTGGCCTTTGCGGTCACCGCGCCAGATGATGTTGGGCGAATGGAAGTCGCGCAGCATCAGCGTGTATTCCTGTGTGTCCAGCCGATCGAGAACCGCGTTCCATTCCCTGTGATAGCCGGCGCGTAAAGCCTCGCTTGCCGGGCTGCCGGTCACCATCGGCACATACCAATCGACCAAGAGATCGGCTTCGATCAGCATGGCGTCGCGATCGAACGGCGGCACCTCGTGGAAGACGCCCGGCACGGCCTCCATGCGCTGCGGCCAGGTCTTCCCATGCATCATCGCCAGCAATTCGGCCGCTGCCGCGTAGCGCTCGGCCACCGGCTCATCATTGCCGTCGAGAAAACCTTCCGAGCCCAGATGCTCCAGCAGCAGAAAGCCCCGTTCGAGATCCTCGGCATGGATTTTTGGGACACTGACACCTTGCGACAGCAGCGCCTTGTCGATGGCGACGAAAGCGGTGACCGACTGCGCGGTGTGGGCGATCACGGCATAGGGCTTGCCGTCGCGCACCGGCGGCCCCAGCACCAGCCTTGGCGAATTCATCAGCACGCGCGGCGCAAGGCCGGCGAGCGAAACAATCTCGTAAGAGCGCGCCGAGGCGTCGCCGACGAAATGGCGCCGCGCGGCGTCGCCCCAACCGGCCGTTTTGAGGAAATCGCGCATCGCCAGCGATCGCGCCACGCGTTCGAAGGCAACGCCTTGGCCCGATAGTTTCGCCAATCGTCCTTCGTCCTGATGGACGAGTTCGATCCAGATCGACGTTCTCGGAAGAGCGGCCTCCGCCCGTTCCGGCCACTCGACAAGGGCAGCGCCCTGCAGCAGCGCCTCGTCGAAACCCAGCTCGTCCATCTCGCCGGCCGAGGAGAGGCGATAGAGATCGAAATGGTGCACGGGGATGCGCGTGTCGTAGCTTTGCACCAAGGTGAAGGTAGGGCTCGGCACATCGAGGCCGGCATCGTCGGCCAGCGCCCTGATCAGGGCCCGCGCCAGCGTCGACTTGCCGGCGCCGAGATCGCCCTTGAGCGCCAGCACGTCGCCCGGCCGCAGCGCCATGGCCAGGTCTTCGCCGAGCCTTGCGGTCGCAGCCTCGTCGGCGAGAAAACGCTCCAGCACAACAACAGTCATCGAGCGCGCTACTCGGCCGCGGCGCGGATGCCCGACGGTGCATCGGGGAAGGTGCAGATGACGGTGGTGCCCTTGTCCTTGCCGGTCTCGATGCGCACGCTGCCGCCGTGCAGCTCGACAAAGCTCTTGACGATCGACAGGCCTAAGCCCGCACCGCGCCGGCGCCCGCCATTGGTGCGCGGCTCGAAGCGGCGGAACACCGAATCGAGCAGGTCCGGCGGCATGCCGGGGCCGTTGTCATGGACGGAGAATTCCACACCTTGCTCCAAATGCCGGCAGGCAAGCGTGATAGTGCTCGCCTCCGGCGCGTAATTGGCGGCGTTGCTGAGCAGATTGTAGAGGATCTGGCGAACCCGGGTCTCGTCGCCGTGAAAACTCTTCGGCGCCGAAGCGGCGTCGATCCGGAGCTTGATCGAATGCTCTTGCAGCCGGTCGGCGACCAGTTCGGCCGCGGCCTCGATGGTGCGCTCGACGCTTACTTCCGAAATGTCGAGCTGCATGATGCCGGCGTCGACGGTGGCGAGGTCGAGTATGTCGTTGACGATGGTGAGCAGCACCGAGGATGACGAGCCGACATGCTCGACATATTCGCGCTGCTTTGGGCTGAGCGGCCCGGTCGCCGGCAGCGACAGAAGCTCGGTGAAGCCGATGATGTTGGTCAGCGGCGAGCGCAGCTCGTAGGAGACATGCTGCACGAACTCGTTCTTCAGCTGGTCGGATTTCTGCAGCGCTTCGTTCTTGTCCTTCAGCGCGCGCTCGACATTGACGCTGTCGGTGACGTCCACAAAGGTCATCATCACCTGGCCGTTGGGCAGCGGGATGACGGCGTAGCTGAGCACTGTGCCGTTCTTCAGTTCGGTCTGGCCATGGCGGTCGCGGCGCTCGTCGTCGAAACCGGTGATGGCGGCGACGAACCCGCCCCACGGGCTGTCGACGGCGCGCTGGTCGCTGAGATCGCGGATCGCCGAGACATGGACGTTGGGCTTGATCACATCCTGGCTCAGTCCCCACAGCGCGACAAAGGCCGGGTTCGACAGGCGCAGCCGCCCGTCGGGACCGAACACGGCGACGCCTTCGGCCAGATTGTCGAGCGTTTCGCCCTGGACCCGCACCGCCGTCTGGTAGCGGCTTTCGAGGTCCATCTTCTCGGTCAGGTTCTCAAACACCCAGGTCACGCCGCCCTTCGGCTGGGGGTTGGCGACCACGCGGATGGTCTTGCCGTCGGGCAAATGCCACCAATGCTCTTGCGATTCCACCGCGCGGTAGGCGCCAAGCAGGCCTTCTTTCCAACGCCGCCATTCCGGCTGCTCGGCGATCTTGCCTTCGCTGCGCAGCCGGTCGAGCAGCAGCGCATTGTCGGGCGCGCTGTGCAGGAAGCCCAGGTCCAGCCCCCACAGTTTCTGGAACGCCTGGTTGAAGAAGCGCAACTTCTCGTTGGCATCGAAGATCGCCACCGCCGTGTTGAGCTGGTCGAGCGTGTCGGCATGGCTGCGCACCGTGCGCTCATATTCGCCGCGAATGGTTTCGGTGGCGCTGGTGTCGCAGGCAAGGCCGGCCGAGCCGTCGGCACCGGCGAAGTCGGTGACGGCGAACACGCGGCGGTCGCCCTCGATCACTGTCGACAGCGTTTGTTCGAAGATTGGGCGCGATTTGTGCTGCGCGGCGATCTGTTCGCGCGCCTGGGCGCCGAGGAATTCCTTGGCTTCGCGCACGGCGGTCTCGGCGTTCGGTGCCTCGACCGCTCCGGCATAGGCACGGTTGACCCATTTCAGCCGCCCGTCGGTGGCGCGCAGCCAGGCCGGCATCGGCAAGGCGTCGAGCAGGCCGATCATGGTCTCGTAGTCGGCGGCCAGCCGCTGGTTCTCGATCTTCAGCCTGGCCTGGCTTCGCTGCGTCTCCGACAGCGAGACGAAGCGCACCAGCACATGCGCGGCGCTCTTGCGGCCATGCACTTCAAGCGGCGCCCCGGCCTGCGATTCGATCACGAGATCAAAGGGTTTCGCTTTCTCGCGCAGACCAGCGACGGCATTTTCGAGCGCCGCCGCCGAGCGCGGCATCAGCCAGCGACCGAAGGCGAGGAAGGCTGCACGGTCGTCCGGCGCACCGCTTTCCAGCGGCAGCGTGCCGATCAGCTCCGGCTTCTTGTTCTCGGACGCCCAGACGATGACGCGCTGGTCACGCAGATTGAGCAGCGCCTCGGAGCGCTGCAGCGCCGCATTGATGTCGGCAATGCGGGCTCTGAGTTCGACATTCTGCGCCGAGGTGCGGGCTCTTTCGCGGATCAGGAAGATGGCCGAGACCAGTGCCGCGCCCATGACGCCGACGAACATGGCGAGCTGGATGACTTCGACCGCGCTGACCGACAGTCCGGCCTTCTGCGCAATGGCCGGCTCGGCATGGGCTGCAAACGAGGTGAGATGGCCGGCAAGAGCTGAGGTGGCAAGAAAGCCGGCGGTGCGGGCGCCGACGCGCCTCTTCAGGCCACCGCCTGTCGTGACGGAGCCAGTGCTATCGGAATCGTCATGGCCGCCGGAAACGGCCGATCCCGCGCGAGGCGGGTTTTCCCCCGGCATGTCTTGGTCCTCTTCGCCGCCTGAATGCAAGACCGCCCAGATCAGGATCACGTTTGGTAGAAACGCCCTTCTGACCTAACTCTCTCTTGAAGAGCATGATCTTTTCCGAAAACCGCTTCCCACTTTTCGCTGACGCGGTCCTTCGGTTCGAATCATGCTCTCGATGCGTACGCCGGCCCTCGTCCCCGGCCCACGAATCAGCACAATAGCGCGTGCTGGAATCGGCGTGAAGAATCATCCGCGCAAAAAAGAAGCCGGGCGAAAAGTCAATCGCCCGGCTTCAATATCTAGTGATAAATGCCGCTTCTGTTAATAGCGGTAGTGTTCCGGCTTGAACGGACCCTGCGGGGTCACGCCGATATAGGCGGCCTGTTCGCCGGACAGTTCGGTCAGGCGGGCTCCGAGCTTGTCGAGATGCAGACGCGCCACCTTCTCGTCGAGGTGCTTGGGCAGCACATAGACCTGGTTCTGGTACTGGCCGGGCTTGGTGTAGAGTTCGATCTGCGCCAGCACCTGATTGGTGAACGAGGCCGACATCACGAAGCTCGGATGACCGGTCGCGTTGCCGAGGTTGAGCAGGCGCCCCTCGGACAGCAGGATCATCCGCTTGCCGTCCGGGAAGGTTATCATGTCGACCTGCGGCTTGACGTTGGTCCATTGCAGGTTGCGCAGCGACGCGACCTGGATCTCATTGTCGAAGTGGCCGATATTGCCGACGATCACCATGTCCTTCATCGAGCGCATGTGGTCGAGGGTGACGACATCCTTGTTGCCGGTGGTGGTGATGACGATGTCGGCGGTTGGTGCGGCATCTTCCAGCGTGACGACTTCAAAGCCGTCCATCGCCGCCTGCAGCGCGCAGATCGGATCGACTTCCGTGACCTTGACGCGGGCGCCGGCGCCCTTGAGCGAAGCCGACGAGCCCTTGCCGACGTCGCCATAGCCGCAGACGACCGCAACCTTGCCGGCCATCATGGTGTCGGTGCCGCGGCGGATGCCGTCGACCAGCGATTCCTTGCAGCCATATTTGTTGTCGAACTTCGACTTGGTGACCGAGTCGTTGACGTTGATCGCCGGGAACGGCAGCAGACCCTTCTTCTGCAGCTGGTATAGCCGGTTGACACCCGTGGTCGTCTCTTCGGTGACGCCGCGAATGGCTTCCTTCTGCTTGGTGAAGAAGCCGGGCGAGGCCTTCAGGCGCTTCTTGACCTGGGCGTAGAAGTATTCCTCTTCCTCGCTCTGCGGGTTGGACAGCACGTCCTCGCCGGCTTCGGCGCGGGCGCCGATCAGTATGTACATGGTGGCGTCGCCGCCATCATCGAGGATCATGTTGGAGAGGCCGCCATCGGCCCACTGGAAGATCCTGTCGGTATAGTCCCAGTACTTCTCGAGCGACTCGCCCTTGACGGCGAACACCGGGATACCGGCCTCGGCGATGGCCGCGGCCGCATGGTCCTGGGTCGAGAAGATGTTGCACGAGGCCCAGCGGATATCGGCGCCAAGCGCCTTCAGCGTCTCGATCAGCACCGCCGTCTGGATGGTCATGTGCAGCGAGCCGGTGATGCGCGCACCTTTCAACGGCTTCTTGTCGCCGAATTCTTCGCGGCAGGCCATCAGGCCCGGCATTTCGGTTTCGGCGATATCGAGTTCCTTGCGGCCCCAGCCGGCAAGCGAGATGTCGGCAACCACATAGTCCTTGCTACCTGTCATGGCAGTGCTCCGGTGCGATTTGTCTTCAGAATGCGCCTGCGCCACACGGCGCGTCGAAGGGCGCGGAATGCCGGCCTGACTAGCAGATCGCCGCCAAGACGACAATGGGATATAAAGAAATCTTTATGCGCGCATGTGTTTGCGGAGCATGATCCCGAAAAGTGGAAGCCGGTTTCGGACAAGATCATGCTCAAACAAAAAAGAGCTTCAGCACTCTTCGCCGAAGCGCGAGGCGACCAGCTGCTCCAGCGCGTCCATCGCCGCTGCGGCTTCAGCGCCGCTGGCTGTGACGCGGATCGAATAACCGGGGCTCGCCGCCAGCATCATCAGCCCCATGATCGAGGTGCCGCCGACCTTGAGACCATCCTTCTCGACATGGACGGTGGCGTCGAAGCCGCTGGCGACCTGGACGAACTTCGCCGAGGCGCGCGCATGCAGGCCGCGCTGGTTGACGATCGGGAACTCGCGCACGATCTCACCGGGCGACAGCGCGTTCATTTGCTGCTCAGCAGCTGACTTGCGACGTTGATGTATTTGCGCCCCGCGGCCTGCGCCTCGTCGAGCGCGGTCGCCATGTTGTCGCCCTTGCGGATCGACGACAGCTTGATCAGCATCGGCAGGTTCATGCCGGCGATGACCTCGGTGCGACCGGATTCCATCACCGAAATGGCGAGGTTGGAAGGCGTGCCGCCGAACATATCGGTCAGAACGATGACGCCGGTCCCGGTGTCGACGCGGCCGACGGCGTCGACGATATCGCGCCGACGCTGCTCCATATCGTCGTCGGCGCCGATTGCCACGGTTTCGAAATTGTCTTGTGGCCCCACGACATGTTCCACGGCATGGCGGAACTCGGCGGCCAGTTGACCGTGCGTTACAAGCACGAGTCCGATCATTCTATGGTGGCTCCCGTCATCGCCGCTTCACAGGCGCTTTTTATGCTCGCCGGCCATCCCAGGCGGCGGGAGCGCTATCTTGTCGACGCGCGGCGCGTTGACAAGCCCAAAATTGCGTCGGCCATGGCCAATTTGACGCATTGCAGCAAAAAACCGGCGGCGGATCATACGAAAGGCGCAATCGCCAGCCGCGCCATTACCGCCGGCAAAGCCGCAGTGACGTTGCGCTGAACGAGGTCGATGCGCGGCACCACACAGTCGGCAATGGTCGCGCTCGACTCTTCCTGGAAACGCGCGATCGCGTCTGCGGAAACCATCCGGATTGCCAGGTCGATGACCCCCACAGGTTGGAACAAAAGCGGCTTCGGACCAAGCCCGGGCACCTCTGTGAGGCCGGCAATGCTGGCGGGCGCATGGCAGACCAGCCGCCCGAAACGCGCCGCGACAAACAGCTGGTCGTCGCCGATCAGCCGCGCAAACAGCCCGAGCCGGCTGAAATGGTCGATGAGCGCCAGCGCCAGCGTTGTCTTGCCCGAGCCGGACGGCCCGGTGATCAGGACGCCCCGCTCGCCAATCAGGACTGCGGTGGCATGGATGTTCTCGGGTTCCGCGGTGGGATCGGGCATGCGCAGCCGCGATCAGCCTTCGGCCGGCAGCGTAACGACGAAGCGCGCGCCCTTGATGTCGCCGGGCTTGGTGCCGGGGATGTTCTCGGCGGTCAGCGTGCCGCCATGGGCTTCGACGATCTGCCTGGATATCGACAGGCCAAGCCCCGAATTCTGGCCGAACGCCTCGCCGGCCGGGCGGTCGGTGTAGAAGCGCTCGAAGATGCGGTCGATGGCGTCGGCGCGGATTCCGGGGCCGTTGTCGTCGACGGTGACGATGTTGACCTTGCCGGAGCGTGCCAGGGAAATGGCGATATGGCCGTGGTCCTCCGGCACGAAGGAGCGGGCATTCTCGATCAGATTGGTGATGACCTGGCCGATCCTCAGATCATGGCCGGTGACGAAATAGCCTTTGACGCCTTGCGGCAGCTTGGCGGCCTTGAATTCGATCTCGACAGCCTTTTTGTTGCGCGTCGCTTCGCGCGACACGGCGACGAGATCGGTGATGAATTTCTTCAAATCGACCGTGGCGGCATCCTCACGCGCCAGTTCGGCGTCTAGGCGCGAGGCATCGGAAATGTCGGTGATCAGCCGGTCGAGACGCCGGACATCGTGCTGGATGATCTCCATCAGCCTGCCGCGTGAATTGTCGTTCTTGGCCAGCGGCAAGGTCTCCACCGCGCTGCGCAGCGACGTCAGCGGGTTCTTCAGTTCGTGCGAGACATCGGCGGCGAAGCTTTCGATCGCCTCGATGCGGGCATAGAGCGCATTGGTCATATCGCGCACCGCGACCGACAAATTGCCGATCTCGTCCTGGCGGTCGGAAAAGTCGGGGATCTCCTCGCGGCTCTTGACGCCGCGCCGCACCCGCACTGCCGCCGCCGATAGCCGGCGCAGCGGATTGGCGATGGTGGATGCGAGCAGCATCGACAGGATGGCGGTGACCAGGGCGGCGATGCCGAACACGCGCAAAATAGCCTTGCGTTCGGCGGCGACGATCTTGTCGATGTCGCCGCCTTCCGTCGACAGCATCAGCACGCCGAGAACGGCACGGAAGCGCTGGATCGGCACCGCCACCGAAACGATCTGCTCGCCCTGTTCGCTCACCCGCACGATCGTCGATGGACTGCCGGTCAGCGCCTTGACCACTTCCGGGAAGGCCGCACCGTTGCCGCCCGGCTGCTCATGGTAGACGGGCAGGTCCTTGTTGCGGAAGAAGTCGAAGACGAATTTCTGCACGCGCTCCAGCATATCCGGCTGCTCGTCCTCGACCGGCGGCAGGTCGTAGCGCAGGATTTGGCCGCGCGAATAGAGATGGCGCGAATCGAGCAGCAGATTGGCGTCGCGGTCATAGATGCGGGCCCGGGTGCGCGTCGGCGAAATCAGCCGCCGCAGCACCGGCGCGACGCGCTCGGGATTGATCGGGAAATCCAGATTGTCGAGCTGGTCGGAGCCCGGCCCCAGGCTTTCACCGGCCTGCAGTTCGAGCAGTTTTTCCGGATCGATGCTGATCGAATCGGTCTCGACCGTCGCCGACGCGGCAATGGCGCCGGCGATGATCTCGCCCTGCGTCATCAGGCTTTCGACGCGGGCGTCGATCAGCCCGTCGCGGAAGGTGTTGAGATAGAGGATGCCGGTGACCAGCACGGCGAGGCCGGCCAGGTTGAGGAACAGGATGCGCCGGGTCAGGCTGGAAAAGATGTGGTGGCCGAGGAAGCGGCGCATCGGCACCGTCAACCTCGACAGGAATGCGGGCAGAATCCGCGACCGCCTGACAGCGCTCGTTCGTCTGCTCCGCTGTACATCCACTGCCATCGAATAGCAGCTCCCGCCTAGTCTTTGGTTTTATGCATGTCGTCGTCCCAAAAACCGCGACCACTTTTGGGCGACATGCATCAACTCAAGCTTCGCGGAACCGGTATCCGACTCCGTAAAGGGTTTCGATCATTTCGAAGTCGTCATCGACGGCCTTGAACTTCTTGCGCAGCCGCTTGATGTGGCTATCGATGGTGCGGTCGTCGACATAGACCTGCTCATCATAGGCGGAATCCATCAGCGCATCACGGCTTTTTACCACGCCTGGGCGCTGCGCCAACGAGTGCAGGATGAGAAATTCGGTGACCGTCAGCGTCACCGGCTCGCCCTTCCAGGTGCAGGTATGGCGTTCCTGGTCCATGACCAGCTGGCCGCGTTCCAGCGAACGGGCCTGCTGGCTGGGCGCCTTTGCCGCAGCTTCGCGGGCGCTGGCGCGGCGCAGCACGGCGCGCACCCGCTCGACCAGCAGGCGCTGCGAGAACGGTTTGCGGATGAAATCGTCGGCGCCCATCTTGAGGCCGAAAAGCTCATCGATCTCATCGTCCTTCGAGGTCAGGAAGATCACCGGCAGGTCGGACTTCTGCCGCATCCGGCGCAACAGCTCCATGCCGTCCATGCGCGGCATCTTGATGTCGAGGATGGCGAGATTCGGCGGCCGCGCCGCCAGGCCTTCCAGCGCCGACGCACCATCCGTGTAGGTCTCGACGCGATACCCCTCGGACTCGAGGGCGATCGACACCGATGTCAGAATGTTGCGGTCGTCATCGACAAGCGCGATTGTTGCCATTTCAAGCGGCTCCCTCATGAGCTGTCCCTTCTGTCTTAGAGAAGGGGCTTTTGCAGGACAAATTAGGTACAAAATGTGGCACAGGCTCCGTCCGCTGTCACGGAAGGGTTGCCGGTGACCCATCCCGCACCTCTATGCAGATTGGACGCCTGACCCTGGCCAATCCTTTGGGTAACCACTGTAATTTTTTGCATATATAAACGATTTAAACAACTTTCAATTTTTTTAAATCGATTAATGATTTGATATCATTTGGGTTTTCTGGTTCTGACCATCTTAGCCCACTTCGCGGGCCTGCCGGAAATACGACGGCAAAGTGCGGCGATTCCAGAAGAAGGGACCCTTGATGTCGGAAGTCGGCAAACGCAATTCTGCTTGCGCGATCGATCGTATCGGCCTGAAAACCACCGGCACGGTGCATTATAATTTTGGTGCGGCCGCCCTTTATGAGGCAGCGATCCGTCGTGGCGAGGCCCGGTTGACCGCCGGCGGCGCGCTGCTTGCCGAGACCGGCCAGCACACCGGCCGCTCGCCCAAGGACAAGTTTGTCGTCCGCGATGGCGCCACCGAGCCCCATGTCTGGTGGGACAACAACAAGGCGATTTCGGCGGGCCAGTTCGAAATGCTGCTCGCCGATTTCCTTGTCCACGCCGCGAATAGCGATCTCTATGTGCAGGACCTCGTCGGCGGCGCCGATGCCGAGCTGAAGCTGCCGACGCGGGTCATCACCGAATTCGCCTGGCACTCGCTGTTCATCCGCAATCTTTTGATCCGCCCGCAGGCCGCCGAGCTCGAGGATTTCGTGCCGGAGATGACGATCATCGACCTGCCGTCCTTCCGCGCCGATCCGGCCCGTCACGGCAGCCGCACCGATACGGTGATTGCGGTCGATCTCGCCCGCAAGATCGTGCTGATCGGCGGCACTTCCTATGCCGGCGAGATGAAGAAGTCGGTGTTCACCATGCTCAACTATCTGCTGCCGGAAAAGGGCGTCATGCCGATGCACTGCTCGGCCAATGAGGGCCCGGGCGGCGACGCAGCGATCTTCTTCGGGCTTTCCGGGACGGGCAAGACGACGCTGTCGGCCGATCCGTCACGTACGCTCATCGGCGACGACGAGCACGGCTGGGGACCGCACGGCATCTTCAACTTCGAAGGCGGCTGCTACGCCAAGACGATCCGGCTGTCGGCCGAGGCCGAGCCGGAGATTTTCGCCACCACGCAGCGCTTCGGCACGGTGCTGGAAAATGTCGTGCTCGACGCCGACCGCGTGCCGGACTTCAACGACGGCCGGCTCACCGAAAACACGCGCTGCGCCTATCCGCTCGACTTCATCCCCAATGCTTCGAAGAGCGGACGCGCCAGCCATCCGAAAAACATCATCATGCTGACCGCCGATGCCTTCGGCATCATGCCGCCGATCGCACGGCTGACCCCGGCGCAGGCGATGTATCACTTCCTCTCCGGCTACACCGCCAAGGTGGCCGGCACCGAGAAGGGCGTTACCGAGCCGGAAGCGACCTTCTCGACCTGCTTCGGCGCCCCGTTCATGCCGCGCCACCCCAAGGAATACGGCAATCTGCTGCGCGAGCTGATCGCCCGCCACGGCGCCGATTGCTGGCTGGTCAACACCGGCTGGACCGGCGGCGCCTACGGCACCGGCAAGCGCATGCCGATCAAGGCGACGCGCGCCTTGCTGGCCGCAGCGCTTGACGGTTCGTTGAAGGCGTCCGGTTTCCGCACCGACGCCAATTTCGGCTTCGAGGTGCCGGTTGCTGTGCCTGGCGTCGACAGCGCCATTCTCGACCCGCGTTCGACCTGGGGCGACAAGGCAGCCTATGACCGGCAGGCAGCGCGATTGGTCGGCATGTTCGCCGTCAACTTCGAGAAATTCGAGAGCCATGTCGATGCCGTCGTGCTCGGCGCAGCACCCCGCCTGCAGGAAGCTGCGGAATAGTCGAGGCGTCTTCACCGAACCATCCTTGCAAGGCGCGGTCTCGATCGGGCCTTTTCTTTTTTGGTCCGCCGCGCCATGACTGCGGCATGCCTATCGACGACATCATCATATCAGACGAAGCAGTAATCCATCCGGGCGACCTGCACGAGGATTTCATCCGCTCGTCGGGTCCCGGCGGCCAGAACGTCAACAAGGTGGCGACCGCCGTCCAATTGCGCTTCGACGCCGCCAATGCGGCTGGCCTGTCCGAACGCGTGCGCGCGCGCACGATCAAGCTCGCCGGCCAGCGCGCCACCAAGGACGGCGTCATCGTCATCGAGGCCGGCCGCTTCCGCACCCAGGAGCAGAACCGGGCCGATGCCCGGGCAAGGCTGACGGCGCTGGTCGCCAAGGCCGCGGAACCGCCGCCGCCGCCGCGCAAGAAGACCAGGCCGTCGAAAGGCTCGGTGGAGCGGCGGCTGCAAAGCAAGGCAGGGCGCGGCACGATCAAAAAGCTGCGCGGCCGGGTAGAGAACGACTAAGGACCGTGCCGACTGCGTGCATAAAGCGGCCTCCCCTTCGGAGCCGCAGCCGCAAGGTTTCACCATTGCCACAGAAAGGGAGACCGACAACGGTGGCTTTCGGGTCGCTGTTTCTGATTGGCGGTGGCATGGTTTCAGTATCAACCGGAGGCGAAGTCATGCTCGTTCTGCCCAAAGGCGTCCGCCACATGCCTGGTTATCTGTCCCGCGCGGCGCAGGAAGCGCTGGTCGAAGAGGTGAGGACCATTGTACAGCGGGCGCCGCTGTACGTGCCGGCGATGCCGCGGACCGGCAAGGAGATGAGCGTGCGCATGACCAATTGCGGCACGCTCGGCTGGGTCACTGACAAGGAGTTGGGCTATCGCTACCAGCCAACGCACCCACTCACCGGAGAGCCATGGCCGCCGATCCCGGACGCGCTGCTGCAATTGTGGCGGGAGGTCGCCGCCTATCCGAATCCGCCGGAGGCCTGCCTGGTCAATTTCTATACGCAGGACGCCAAAATGGGTCTGCACCAGGATCGCGACGAAGCCGATTTCTCGGCCCCAGTGGTCTCGGTGTCGCTTGGCGACGATTGCCTGTTCCGGGTCGGCCAAGTGACGGGCAGGGGGGCCACACGCGACGGCGGCACCAAATCGTTCCGCCTGAAAAGCGGCGACGTCGTCGTGCTCGGCGGCGAATGCCGGCTCTGCTTCCATGGCGTCGACCGCATCTACCCGTCGACATCGGCGCTGCTGAAAAATGGCGGCAGGATCAATCTGACGCTGCGGCGGGTGACCTTGCCTTGAAGAGGTGAGAGTGCATTCTTGCACTTACTGAACCACTGACCTTGCGAATGAAAAATCCCTAACGGAATTTAAGGTTTCGGCCGCTAGTCTGCGCCGAAACGTCATCATTCCCGGTGTGGATACCATGCTCGAAATCGAATCCGAAGTGATTTGGCGCTACATTCGAAATGCCGCATGGCGCACGGTTTCGATCGCCCGCTCGGATGCATCGCTCTACCTGTTCATTGGCATCTACACTGCAACGGGGCTGGGGTTTCTGGCTTGGGTCGGCGCGCTCCATCGCACCGCATACCAGACCTACGTGCCGATATGGCTTATGGTTTTCGGTTTCGTGCTGCCGGCGGTATCGCTTCTCCTGGAAACCGGCTGGCTTTTGCATCGATTTGAGCGTCGGCGGAAATTTGCTGCGGGCAAGATGTTCTCAGCCGAGCGGATGGCGGTTCTCTTTTCCGGCATATGTCTGTTGATGGGCATCATGATTTTCCAAAGCACCTTCACCTCGGTCAAGAACGGCATGTCCGTCCTGTGGAAAGGTTTCCCCTATGATCGCGCCTTGGCAGATATCGATGCCTATCTGCATTTCGGCACTGATCCGTGGCGATGGCTCTACGTTATCGGCAAGCATGACTGGGTACGGGAATCCGTCGGATGGAACTACGACATGCTGTGGTTCATCATTTGCTACAGCATGCTGTTTTTCATGGTCACGTCACCACGCACCACGCATCTGAAGAGACGCTATGTGCTGTCCTTCATGGTGGTGTGGGTAGTCGTCGGAAACATCCTGGCCGGGCTGTTCATGTCGGCCGGACCGGCGTTCTACGGCTATGTCACCGGCGATGTGCCACGCTTCGGTGAACAGCTTTCGTTTCTTGCGCAAAGCCCGTCGGCGAGTTCCGCCGCCGTGTACCAGCAGTATCTGTGGACGCTCCAGACCGAGGGTGTGACTGGACTCGCGTCGGGAATATCGGCATTTCCAAGCGTTCATGTCGCCTTGATCACCCTGAATGCGGTATATACCTGGGAGTACGACCAGCGGTTGGGCGCCATCGCATTTCTGTATGTCGCCTTCATAGTCGCGAGTTCGGTCTATCTTGGTTGGCACTATGCGATCGATGGTTATGCGGCGGTCGCGCTCACGATCGCCCTATGTGCGGCCGTCCGCAAGCTGGTACCCGACGGCGAAATCCTGATGCCAGGCCCGGCCCGGCAATCGGCGGCTGGCGGCAGCCGCCCGGAGGCGGCCGTCACAGTTTCCTGAGCGCCACTTCCTCGACCAGATGATTGGCGCCCTTGCGCAGGATGAGGTCGGCCCGCGCCCGTGTCGGCACGATGTTCTCGCGCAGGTTTTTCAGGTTGATGTTGGCCCACAAGCCTTCCGCAATGGCGCGCGCGGCGTCTTCCGAAAGCTGCGAATAGCGGTGGAAGAAGGAGTCCGGATTGCGGAAGGCCGTCTCGCGCAGGCGCATGAAGCGGGCGATGTACCATTGGTGGATCAGCTTTTCGTCGGCGTCGATATAAATGGCGAAATCGAAGAAATCCGACAGGAACGGCACTATCTTGCCGTCCTTCGGCAATTTGCCGGGTTGCAGAACGTTGATGCCTTCGAAGATCAGAATGTCTGGCCGGTCGATGGTGACGAACTCGCCGGGAATGACGTCATAGGTCAAATGCGAATAGACGGGCGCGCGGACATTGCGCTGGGCCGACTTGATGCCCGAGAGGAAACGCAGCAGCGCACCGACATCGTAGCTGTCGGGAAAGCCCTTGCGCTCCATCAGATTGTCGCGTCGCAACACCTTGTTGGGCAGCAGGAACCCGTCGGTAGTGATGAGATCGACCTTGGGGCTCGACGGCCAGCGCGCCAGAAGCTCCTTCAGCACGCGCGCCGTGGTCGATTTGCCGACCGCAACCGAACCGGCAATGCCGATGATGAACGGTGTCTTGACCACATCCAGCGCGTTGAAGAAGGCCTGGCGCTGGCGAAACAGCAACTGGCTGGCCTCGACATGCGCCGAAAGCAGCCGCGAGAGCGACAGATAGATGCGCTTGACTTCTTCCAGGTCGACCGGATCGTTCAGTGAGCGCAGACGGTTGATCTCGTCTTCGCCCAGCGTCATCGGCGTGTCGGCGCGGAAGTTCGACCATTGCTCGGCCGAGAAGAAACGATAGGGGGAATATTTCTCGGTCGGAGCGAGCTGGTCCATCGAGTTTCCTGCGCTCTAGAGCATGATGCCGAAAAGTGTGAAGCGGTTTTCGGGCGACATCATGCTCCCTCTATCAATTTAGAGACGGGTTCAGATTTCAGGCCTCGGCCCGAAATCATCCGGCTCTAGCGGTCAGCCTTTCGGCCGGGATGCCTTTTCAGTGACGCCCGAACGGCCGGTGCGGCCCTCAAGCTCCTTCAGCACCTCGCCCAGCGAAACGCCGGCGATCCCAAGCACGACGAGCCAATGATATATGAGATCGGCACTTTCGGAAACGAGGGCTTTCTCGTCGCCCTTGACGGCGGCAATGACGGTCTCGACTGCCTCTTCACCAAGCTTCTGCGCCGCCTTGTCGATGCCTTTGGCGAACAGTTTTGCCGTCCACGAGTCCGGGTCGCCGGAACGGGCGCGTTCGCCAATGATCGTTTCCAGATCGGACAGCGAAAATTCAGCCATGGCGCAGCCTACAGCCTTTGTGGAGTGGATTGAACCGGGTAGTCCAGCCGCATCGGTAGCCCGGCCTCGGCCATATGCGCCTTGGCTTCCGCAATCGTGTAAGTGCCGAAATGGAAGATCGAGGCCGCGAGCACGGCGCCGGCGTGGCCGTCGCGAATGCCCTCGACCAGATGGTCGAGCGTGCCGACGCCGCCCGACGCGATGACCGGCGCGCGCACCGCATCCGCTATCGCGCGGGTCAGCGCAATGTCGTAACCGGCCTTGGTGCCGTCACGGTCCATCGAGGTCAAAAGAATCTCGCCGGCGCCGCGATCGACCATTTTTCGCGCAAACTCGACCGCATCGATGCCGGTCTTTTCACGGCCGCCATGGGTGAAGATCTCCCAGCGGTCGGCTTCATTGGGTGCCGACACCTTCTTGGCGTCGATGGCGACGACAATGCACTGGTTGCCGAACTTGTCGGCGGCTTCCGCGACGAAATCGGGGTTCTTCACCGCCGCAGTGTTGATCGACACCTTGTCGGCGCCGGCCAGCAACAGTTTGCGAATATCGGCCACCTGGCGCACGCCGCCGCCGACGGTCAGCGGCATGAAGCATTGTTCGGCGGTGCGGGCGACGACGTCGAAGATGGTTTCACGGTTGTCGGACGACGCGGTGATATCAAGAAAGCAAAGCTCGTCTGCGCCGGCCGCGTCATAGGCTTTGGCCGCCTCGACCGGATCACCGGCATCGATGAGGTCGACGAAATTGACCCCCTTGACGACGCGGCCGTTCTTGACGTCGAGGCAAGGGATGACTCGGGCCTTCAGCATCAGCCCTTCTCCATCGTCGCCAGCAACTCGCTGAGCAGTTCGCCGACCAGCGGCGGAACCTCGGCCTGCGCATCGAACGCCGGATCGTAGGCGGAAATGGTGATGCCGGAAATCGGCAGCAGGCCGGCCATGCCGCAGACAGCCTGGCGCAGCTGTTTCGGCTCCGGGCCGCCGGGCGTGGTGTAGCGGTTGGCCTGCAGCGCCCCGGGGTCGTGCACGTCGAGATCGAGATGCAGGTGCACCCGCTTCGCATCCGGCGCCTTCAGCCTGCCGCTCGCCGTTGCCCAGTCCGGGCATTCGGTGCGGATGACCGGCAACGTCTTCAACAGCTCCGTTTCGGCCGGATCGAGATCGCGCGCGTTGACCAGCACGCAGCGCGCCGGATCGATCGGCCTGAAGCCGGGGATGGCCGAGGCCATCGGCTTCCAGCACAGGCCGAGAACCGTGGCCAGCGCCATGCCGTCGAGAAAGCCGAAGATGGACGTCTCCGGCGTGTTGAGATCGCCATGCTGGTCGGCCCAGATGATCGCATCGGCATCCTCGCCGGCAACCGCACCGGCCGATGTCAGGCAATTGCCGGCCAGCACGATGGGAAACCGGCCGCGGTCTATGGCGATGCGGACCTCGCCGGAGACGGCACCGCACACGGCAAAGCCGGTGGCGATCTCGCGCTGCTGTTCGTCGCCAACCCTGCCGATATCGGTGACGACGACGTCATGCCCGGAGAGCGTCAGCGCGTCGACAAGCCCGCCGGCGATGAGTGCATCCGGGCCTCGGCCCATACCGCCGTGATAGTGGCCGCTGTCATAAGAGGCCAGGATGATGGAGATTTTCACGGCCGGGTCTCCATCGCCTTGCCCTGCAGCACCGCCAGCGCCTCGGCCGGGTCGATGCGCCCGTCATAGAGCGCGCGACCGGAGATGGCGCCTTCCAGTTTCTTCGCGTCGGGCATGGTCATGCGCACGATGTCGGCGATCGAAGCCAGCCCGCCCGAGGCGATGACCGGGATCGACACCGCGTCGGCGAGATCGATCGTGGCATCCCAGTTGATGCCGGTCAGAACGCCGTCGCGGTCGATATCGGTGTAGATGATGGCGGCAACGCCGGCGCCTTCGAATTTCTGCGCCAGTTCGATGACGCCGAGGCTGGAGGCCTCGGCCCAGCCTTCGACCGCCACCTTGCCGCCCTTGGCGTCGATGCCCACGGCGATCTTTCCAGGAAATTCCTTGCAGGCTTCCCGGACCAGGTCGGGATCGCGCACCGCCACCGTCCCGAGGATGACGCGGGCCAGCCCGCGGTCGAGCCAGTCCTCGATCTGCGCCAGCGTGCGGATGCCGCCGCCGAGCTGCACCGGGTTTTTCGTCGCCTTGAGGATGGCGCCGACCGCCGCGCTGTTGACGCTCTGGCCCTTGAAGGCGCCGTTGAGGTCGACGACATGCAGCCATTCAAACCCTTGCTCTTCGAAGGCCTTGGCCTGGGCCGCAGGGTCGTCATTGTAGATGGTCGCGGTCGCCATATCGCCGTGCTTCAGCCGCACGCACTTGCCGTCCTTGAGGTCGATGGCCGGAAACAGGATCACCGTTCAGACCCCTTCCACAATGGCGAAATGCGAGGTCGAATAAGCGCGCCGGAATTTCAGCGCTGCCTGGTATTCGGGGGAATGGAAGCAAGCCAGCGCGACCTCGTAGCTTTCGAACTCGACGATCACATGGCGATTGCCGGATGGCCCTTCCGGGCTTGACGACTGACCGCCTCGCGTCAGGAATTTCGCGCCGTATTTGTCGAACGCCGCTTTGTTGGCGGCGATGTATTTCGGATAGTTTTCCGGATCGGTCACATCGACCATCGCCATCCAGTAGCCCTTCTTGCTCATCTCAAGGCCTCCAGCGCAGGAAGTTGGTGATCAGTGCCAGGCCGAGCGCCTGGCTCTTTTCCGGATGGAATTGCGTGCCGGCAAGGTTACCGCGCGCGACCGCCGCCGTTACCGGGCCGCCATAATCGGCGACGGCCAGCACTTCGTCCGGCCTTGTCGCGAAGAGATGGTAGGAATGAACGAAATAGGCGTGCAGACCCTTAGGCCCGGTCGCAATACCCGAAAACAGCGGGTGCTTGCGCTCCAGGTCGATGGTGTTCCAGCCGATTTGCGGGATCTTCAGTGCCGGATCGGCGGGCGTGATCTCCTTGACGTCGCCGGCAATCCAGCCGAAGCCCTTGGTCACGGTCTTTTCCAGGCCGCGCTCCGACATCAGCTGCATGCCGACGCAGATGCCGAGGAACGGCCGCGCCTTGGCGATCGCTACCTCTTCCACCGCTTCCCACATGCCGGCGACGCCGCGCAGGCCCGCCGCGCAATCGGCATAGGCGCCGACGCCGGGCAAAACGATGCGGTCGGCGCTGCGCACACGCTCGGCATCGGCGGTCAGCTCGATGGCAGCGGCAATGCCGGCTTCATGCGCGGCGCGCTCGAAGGCCTTGGTGGCCGAGCGCAGATTGCCCGACCCGTAATCGATGATGGCAACCCGCATCTCAGGCTTTTCCCGGCGTATGGCTCAGGCCCAGCGTCAGCCCGATCTGAGCCGGTCGGGCAAGGCTGGCGTCCGGCACGATGCGCCGCAGCGGCGCCGGCTCATCGGCAAGCGCCTCGGCGTCCAGTGTCTGGCGAATGTCGGCATCATCAGGATTGTCGGCTTCGATGACGCCCCATTCATGCCAGCCGCGGCGGCGCAGTGCTGCGGTCCGCAGCCCTTGGCCTTCCAGCCCGATATAGAGCGAGACCAGTAAAGACAGTCCGGAGCCGGCCCAGTCCAGTCCCAGCCATTGGCCGAGCACCGAGATCAGCCCCAAGGCGACGAAGGCGAGCGCGGCCTCGATCCAAAGCCGGTGCCAGGCGAGCCACAGCGGCGCCACCAGGAAAGCCAGCCAGGAAAAACCGTCGCGGACAAAAATGGTTGCGTCGGCCGCCTCGGTGCGGCCTGGCGGTTCCATCACGACATAGATGGCCATCAGCCTACCCTTTCAGAGATCCCTTGGTGGAGGGAACCGCTTCCGGCTGGCGCGGGTCGCGCTCCAGTGCGAAACGCAGCGCGCGCGCCACCGCCTTGAAGCAGGTCTCGGCAATATGGTGATTGTTGGCGCCGTAATGGTTGGTGACATGCAGCGTGATGCCGGCATTCTGCGCCAGCGCCTGGAAGAATTCACGCACCAGTTCGGTGTCGAACGTGCCGATCTTGGGCGACGAGAAGGCGACATTCCAGACCAGGAACGGACGGCCCGACACGTCGATCGCGGCCCGCGTCAGCGTCTCGTCCATGGCAAGGTCGACAGAGGCGTAGCGCATGATGCCGCGCCGCTCGCCCAGCGCCTTGGCCAGCGCCTGGCCGATCGCAATGCCGGTGTCCTCGACCGTGTGGTGGTCGTCAATGTGCAGGTCGCCCTTGGCCTTCACCGTGATGTCGATCAGCGAGTGGCGCGACAGCTGGTCCAGCATGTGGTCGAAGAAGCCGACGCCGCTCGACATGTCGGATTTTCCGGTGCCGTCGACATGGACCGAGACGCTGATCTCGGTTTCCTTGGTCTTGCGGCTGACTTCGGCGGAACGGGACGCCATGACCTTGTCCTTGGCTGAGGGGTTCGAAACTCAAGACGGGGTTCCAAGCTGTCATTTGCTTGAAAACGAAAGCCTTCTAGCAGCATGATCCGGCGATTGCCAGTTGCGATGCGGACAGCCACCGGCCATGGCGTACGCCGTTTGCAATCACCCGCCCCATGCATACATATGGCCGATCGAAATCACTCGTACCGCGCGCCAATCGCCTTATCGGGATCGCGCGAATCGGAGCTAAAAATGTCCAATGAACTGAGTATGCACGCCACGACCATCGTGACGGTGCGCAAGGGCAACAAGGTGGTGATCGCCGGCGACGGCCAGGTCAGCCTTGGCCAGACCATCATGAAAGGCAACGCCAAAAAGGTGCGCCGCATCGGCAAAGGCGGCAATGTCATTGCCGGTTTCGCCGGCGCCACAGCGGACGCTTTCACCCTTCTGGAGCGGCTCGAAGCCAAGCTCGAACAATATCCCGACCAGTTGACGCGCGCCTGCGTCGAGCTCGCCAAGGACTGGCGCACCGACCGTTACCTGCGCCGGCTGGAAGCGATGATGCTGGTGGCCGACAAGTCGGTTTCGCTGGCGCTCACCGGCACCGGCGACGTACTGGAGCCCGAATTCGGCGTCATGGCCATCGGTTCCGGCGGCAACTATGCGCTGGCCGCTGCCCGCGCGCTGATGGACAGCGACAAGGATGCCGAGGAGATCGCCCGCAAGGCGATGCAGATCGCCTCCGACATTTGCGTCTACACCAACAACAACTTTGTTGTCGAAACGCTCGATGCCGGCTAACCCGCCGGTGCTCTATGATTTTCGACCGGTTGCCGAAAAAGACCTGCCCATGATCGCCGGCTGGCTGGCCGAGTCGCATGTCGCCGAATGGTGGGACGATCCGGAGACGGAAATCGCCGAAATCCGGGAGCACATCGACTCTATTTCTGTAGAGCCGCTGATCGTCGAGCTCGACGGCAGGCCGATCGCCTATCTGCAGAGCTACGATCCGCATCTGGAAGACGGCCATCCCTATGCCGACCAGCCGTTCGGCACGCTCGGCATTGACCTGTCGATCGGCGTGCCGGACCTGGTCGGCAAAGGTCATGGCTCGGCTATCGTCAGGCAATTCGTTGAGCAACTGTTCGAGGAAGGCGCGCCGCGCGTCATCATCGATCCGCATCCCGACAATGGCCGCGCCATCCGCGCCTATGAAAAGGCGGGCTTCAGGGCTATCGATCGCAGACACTCTAGATATGGGGACGTCGTGCTGATGTCTGTCGATGCCAAAGAGAGCGACGCGGAAGAAGGGGAATGAGTTGATGGCGACACCGGGCACTGCCAAAAATTACTCGGCCTATGAAGACAGCTGGCGCATGGGGCTTCTGCTCGTGCTCGCTCTGCTCATCTTCCAGGCCGGCGCGCTTTACGGCATGGGCCGCACGCCGATCTGCACCTGCGGTTACGTCAAACTCTGGCACGGTGTGGTGAACAGTTCGGAGAATTCCCAGCATATTTCCGACTGGTACACGTTCTCGCACATCATCCACGGCTTCCTGTTCTACGCCTTGGCCTGGGTCCTCTTCCCGCGCTCGCCAATCGGTCTGCGCCTGGCTTTCGCCGTTGTCATCGAGGGCGGCTGGGAACTCCTGGAAAACAGCCCGTTCATCATCGAGCGCTACCGCGCCGGCACCATTTCGCTGGATTACTATGGCGACTCGATCATCAATTCGGTGTCCGACACGCTGGCCATGGTGCTGGGGTTTGTGATGGCCA
The DNA here is from genome assembly GCF_040321555.1 of Mesorhizobium sp. M0317. Classification (NCBI taxonomy): domain Bacteria; kingdom Pseudomonadati; phylum Pseudomonadota; class Alphaproteobacteria; order Hyphomicrobiales; family Phyllobacteriaceae; genus Mesorhizobium; species Mesorhizobium sp. M0317. The sequence goes on from NZ_JAMYRV010000025.1 coordinate 28,690, forward strand.
GAAAGCTACCTATATGGGTGGTCGTCGGCCTCGCCCTCATCTTCGAACTGGGTGTCGGCTACCTCATCCGGGACAATCTGACGCTCAACGTGATCATGCTGCTGCATCCGTTCGAGTCCATCAAGCAGTGGCAAAGTGGAATTCAGTGATATGACCACCTTCTCTCCCCGTGAAATCGTTTCGGAACTCGACCGCTTCATCATCGGCCAGAAGGACGCCAAGCGCGCCGTGGCCATTGCCTTGCGCAACCGCTGGCGCCGCCAGCAGCTGGAAGGCCAGATGCGCGAAGAGGTGATGCCGAAGAACATCCTGATGATCGGCCCGACCGGCGTCGGCAAGACCGAGATCTCGCGCCGCCTGGCGCGACTCGCCGGTGCGCCTTTCGTCAAGGTCGAGGCCACCAAGTTCACCGAAGTCGGCTATGTCGGCCGCGATGTCGAGCAGATCATCCGCGATCTGGTCGAGATCGCCATCGGCCTGGTGCGCGAGAAGATGCGCGAGGACGTCAAGGCCCGCGCCCATCTCAACGCCGAGGAGCGCGTGCTGGAAGCCCTGGTCGGCAAGACGGCTAGCCCGGCGACCCGCGATAGTTTCCGCAAGAAGCTGCGCGACGGCGAGCTCGACGACAGGGAGATCGAGATCGAGGTTGCCGACACCGGCACCGGCGGCATGCCCGGCTTCGAGATCCCCGGCATGCCGGGCGCTAATATCGGCGTGCTCAACATCAACGACATGCTGTCGAAGGCGATGGGTGGCAAGAAGACCAAGGCGCGCAAGACGACGGTCAAGGAGTCCTACGCGCTGCTGGTAAACGACGAGTCCGACAAGCTGCTCGACCAGGACGAGGTGGTGCGCCGGGCGCTCGACGCGACCGAAAATGACGGCATCGTCTTCCTCGACGAGATCGACAAGATCGCCTCGCGCGAAGGCGGCATGGGCGCCGGCGTCTCGCGCGAAGGCGTGCAGCGCGACCTGCTGCCGCTGATCGAAGGCACGACGGTGGCCACCAAATACGGACCGTTGAAGACCGACCACATACTGTTCATCGCCTCGGGCGCCTTCCATGTCTCCAAGCCGTCCGACCTGTTGCCGGAATTGCAGGGCCGCCTGCCGATCCGTGTCGAGTTGCGGGCGCTGGAGAAGGACGATTTCATTCGCATCCTCACCGAGACCGAGGCGAGCCTGATCAAGCAGTATATCGCACTGATGAAGACCGAAGGCGTCGACCTCACCTTCACCGACGATGCCATCGATTCGCTGGCCGGCATCGCTGTCGACCTCAACGCCAGTGTCGAGAACATCGGCGCGAGACGCCTGCAGACGGTGATGGAGCGCGTGCTGGACGAGATCTCCTACGACGCGCCGGACCGCAACGGCACCAGCGTCGCCATCGATGCCGCTTATGTGGAAAAGCATGTCGGCGACCTCTCGCGAAACACAGATTTGTCGCGATTCATCCTTTAAACGAGGGCGCCGGTTCATCCGGCGCCGGTATTAGAGCGCCGCGCGTCCTTTGGACGCGCAAAGGTCGCTCTAACAGTATTGAATCGACGCATCGGACTTTCCAAAAATCGGTTTCGATCTTTGGGCCGATGCTTAGGCAACAATCCGGCTAACAGGTTGATGTGTGGCCGGATGGTATCATCGGACCACCTTTCGTCTTGCCGGCTGCAGGGGCGCTCTCGACTCGACCGGGAGCACTCCCTAGTTTGCGCGGCAATTCTCTAGACGCAATTCCGGACGGAAAGCCGTTTCACACTTTCCTGGAATTGCTTGGGCGGCGGCGCATGAAAAAACTGATCCTTGTCATTCTCGGCTTGACGCTGGCGGCGACGCTGTTCGCGGCTGACGCGGCGACATTGGTGCCGGCGGGCAACCGCAATGTCGTGCAGCCTGACATACCGGGCGCCTCCAGCCGCCGCACCCAGGCCACCAACACCACCTTCCAGGCCAAATACCGCAAGGTCTACGCTCTGTTGCAGAACGACGCCGAATTGCGAGCCAAGATCAGGAAGGCGGCTGCCGCTTACGGCATCAACCCCTTGCACATCGTCGGTGCCATCGTCGGCGAGCACACCTACAATGTCGATGCCTACGACCGGCTGCAGACCTACTACGTCAAGGCGATCTCCTACCTCTCCAGCAAGCTGTCCTTCGCCTATGACGGCGAGGACATCACCGATTTCGTGCAGCGGCCGGAATTCAAGAAGTGCACAATGTCGGACAGCTACGACCTGTGGGAATGCCGCGAGCAGGTGTGGAACCGCTCCTTCCGCGGCAAGACCGTCGGCGGCACCAGCTTTCCCAACGACCGCTTCGGCGCCACCTTCTTCCAGCCCTACTATGCCGGCCAGACCTTTGGCCTCGGCCAGCTCAACCCGCTGACCGCGCTGCAGATGAGCGATCTCGTGCACAAGGTGTCGGGGCTGCCCGAGCTCGATGTCGCCGATCCCAATGGGGTTTACAAGACCATCATGGATCCGGATCTGACATTGCCCTACGTCGCAGCGACGATCAGGAAGTCGATCGACGCCTACAAAAACATTGCCGGCTTCGACATCTCAGGCAATCCGGGGCTGACCGCCACGCTCTACAATGTCGGCAATCCCGAGCAGCGCGCCTATGCGCTGAAGGCCGAGAACGACAAGCGCCGCGCGGCGGGTGAGGCGGTCAAACTGCCCGAGGAGAATTATTACGGCTGGCTGGTCAACGACAAGCTGGACGAGCTGAAGGCGCTGTTTTAGGTGGTTTGAAGCTCAAGGCCCCTACCTCCCCCTTGTGGGGAGGTCGGACCGAAGGTCCGGGTGGGGGTCTGCGCCGCCCCCCACCTCGCTGCTTCGCAGCGACTTGCCGAGGCGAGCCACGGGTCTCGCCCGTCCTTCGGACCCCCACAAGGGGAGGGTGGGTTCACGCCGCCAGCAGCGACTTCAATTTGACCGCCTGCGACCCCAACGCCTCCGGCGCCGGCTGTGCCCGTTTCGCGATCAGCATCTCGGCCAGCCTGATGTCGCGCGCCACGGCATTGCCCGTACCGAGGCCGCTCGCCGCCACCAGCCTGCCATCCTCGGCCAGATGAAACAGAATAAAAGCACCGTCGCCGAGATCGCGGCGGACCGTGCTTTTGCCCTCGTCCGAAAGGCCGGCGATCTGCAGCGACAAACCATACTGATCCGACCAGAACCATGGCACCGCGGCATGCGCTTCGCGGGCGCCCAGCATGTTCTTCGCGGCCAGCGCACCCTGTTCCTGCGCATTGCGCCAGGCTTCCAGCCGCACCCGCCGGCCAGCATAGACAGCGAGCGGAAACGAGCAGCAATCGCCGGCGGCGAAGATGTCGGGATCGATTGTTTGGAGTTCGCCATTGACGGCGATGCCGTTATCGACGGTCAGGCCCGCTTCCGCGGCAAGCCCGGTCACCGGCACGGCGCCGATGCCGATGACGGCGAGATCGGCGACGATGTCCTGCCCATCGGCGAGCATGATGTGCACCTCAGCGCCGTCGTCGGCGATATCAGCGATGCCCTGACCGGTGAGCACGGTCACGCCTTCGGCCTCATGCGCCTGATGGATGATTTCAGCGATCTCCGCCGGCACCCCGCGCATGAGGATGCGCGGCTGCGCCTCAATGACCGTGACGCTGGCCCCGAGCTTGCGCGCCGAAGCGGCGAGCTCCAGGCCGATAAAGCCACCACCAATGATGGCGATGCGGTTTGCCGGGCTGAGGTGGGCGCGAATGGCCAGCGCGTCGGCAAAGGTGCGGAGGTAGACGCAGCGCGACCCCAATCCCGGCATCGGCAGCTTGCGCGGTGTCGAGCCGGTCGCCAGCAACAGCTTGTCGTAGGGCAGGGCCGAACCGTCCGACAGCCGCACCATATGCGCCGGGCGGTCGATCGCCACCGCTTGAACGGAATGGATATGCCGGATCGACTTCTCGGCCAGAATTTCGTCGCTGGCGATCGTCTTGATCTCGGCCGCGTCGCTCGTCATTGCGTCCTTGGACAGGGGCGGCCGCTCATAGGGCAGATGGGGTTCGTCACCCACCAGCGTCACCGGCCCGTCATAGCCCAGCTCGCGCAGAGCAAGGGCTGCCCGCCCGCCGCACTCGCCGGCGCCAATGATGACCATTCCCGCCTGCATGGTCCTACCCGATCTGGATCAGCACTTTGCCGGCCTCGACCTTTACCGGATACGTGGCGAGATTGACGCAAACCGGCGCGCCGCGTGCCGCCCCCGTCTTGTAATTGAAGCGGCCATTGTGCTTGGGGCACTCGATGATGTCATCCATCACCAGCCCGTCGGCCAGATGCACCTTTTCGTGCGTGCACAGGCCATCGGTGGCGAAGTAGTCGTCATCGGGGCTGCGATAAATGGCGAAGGTGCGGCCGCCATGATCGAAGCGCATCACATCTTCTTCGTCGATGTCGCCGGCGGCGCAGGCTTCGATCCAGTCGCTCATGTGTTCCTCCCAAAAGCAATTCCAGGAAAAGTGCGTTGCGGTTTTCCGTTCGGAGTTGCGTCAAAACAAAAGCTTAATCGCGCGATCATTCCGCCGCGGCGGCGACGACGTCGTTGTGGAATTCTTCGCGGTACGGCCGCGCCGTCGGCGGCAATTCGCGCTTGAGGAAATAGTCCTCGTTGCGCAGCTGGCGCAAAAAGGCCGGGATCATCTCGCGGTAGCCGGCCAGGATCGACGGCGTCGGCGCCGGCAGATCGTGCTTGATCAGCGCATGCAGTTTGGGCAGCGCATGATAGGGCACCATCGGGAACATGTGGTGTTCGACGTGATAGTTCATGTTCCAGTAGATGAAGCGGCTGACCGGGTTCATGTAGACGGTGCGGCTGTTCAGCCGATGGTCGACGACATTTTCCGCCAGCCCGCCATGCTGCAGCAGGCCGACCATGACATGGTGCCAGGCGCCGTAGAGCCGGGGCAGCCCGACCAGCATCAGCGGCAGCCATGAACCGAAATACAGTGCGATCGCGATGGTGACGGCATAGATCGCCGTCCAGATTCGGGCGATGCGAATGGCTTTAGGCTGCTCCTGTTCGGGGATAAAAGTCTTTTCCGCCGCGCTGATATTGCCGGCGGCGTTGCGCAGCATGTCCGACATCGCCTTCCAGGCGTCGATCACGCCGACGAAAGCAAGCGCGACGCGCAACAGGTCCGGCGGGCGCATCACCGAGATTTCCGGGTCGCGGCCGACGATGATGGTGTCGGTGTGGTGGCGGGTGTGGCTCCAGCGCCAGGTCACCGGATTGCGCATGATCATGAAGCAGGCGATCTGGTAAACCGCGTCGTTCATCCACTGCGTGCGGAAGGCGGTGCCGTGGCCGCATTCGTGCCAGCGTGAGTCGGTGGAGGAGCCGTAGAGCACGCCATAGACGAAGAAGAACGGCACGCACCACCAGCTGCCCCAGAACCAGGCGCCGCCGGCGGCACTCAGGATCAGCGCGGCCAGCCAGATCGCGGTGTCGCGGATCGCCGGCCCGTCGGAGCGCTGCATCAGCTCCTTCATCTGCTTGCGCGGAATATCGGTGTGATACCACTCGGCCGCCGCCAGCCCGGTCTCGACGGCGAGCTTGGAATCGCGGCCCATCAGGCTGTAGTCGCGCCGGGACGGTGGTGTGGATAGTGTCGCTTCCATAGGGGCTGCCTCCGTCGGCCACAGCATCCGTCAGGACGGATATGTCCAATACAGGCGCCTGTGTCCGAGCGCAAAATAGCGCCATGCGGTGATAGTCTCAATATCACAAAGATAGTTTCTATCATTTTCCATCAGAACGATGTAAGCAGTTGCAGGCACTCATGCGGGACAGTCATGGCAAAACGGCCAACCATCACCGATCTGGCGCGCATCTCCGGCGTTAGCGTCGCCACTGTCGACAGGGTGCTGAACAACCGGCTGCCGGTGCGCGAGGAAACCGCGCGCCGCGTCTATGAGGCGGCGACCGGCATCGGCTACCACGCCGCCGGGCTGATCAAGCGGCGCATGCGCCAGGAATTGCCGGAATACCGCCTCGGCTTTCTGCTGCTGCGGGGCAATGATGTTTTTTACGGCGATTTCGCGAGGGAGCTAGAAATGGCGGTCTCGCAATCGCAGCGCTTCCGCGGCGTCGCCACCATCGATTTCGCCAGCTCGCTAGCCGCCGACGAGATCGCCGCCCAGATGCGCAAGCTGGCAGCGAAATCCAGAGCAATCGCCGTTGTCGGTCCGGACCATCCGACGCTGACGGCGGTCGTGGAGTCGCTGAAAGCGAGGGGGCAACCTGTCTTCTCGCTGCTGTCCGACTTTGCCGCTGGCATCCGTGAGGGATATGTCGGCCTCGACAATCGCAAGGTCGGTCGCACCGCGGCCTGGATGATCGCCAGGGCGGCAAAGAACCCCGGCAAGGTCGCCCTTTTCGTCGGCAGTCATCGCTTCCACGGCCATGAACTGCGCGAGATCGGATTTCGCTCCTTCTTCCGCGAACATGCGCCGGACTTCACGGTGATGGAAACGCTGGTCAATCTGGAAGCCAACCAGGTCACCCACGATGCGATGATCGATCTCCTGGTGCGGTATCCGGATCTTGCCGGCTGCTATGTCGCCGGCGGCGGCATGGAAGGCGCGGTCTCGGCGCTGCGCGCAGCGAAGCCCGCAAACATGCCGGTGGTCGTCTGCAACGAGATCAACGCCGAATCGCGCGCCGCACTCGCCGACAACATCCTGACAATGGTGATCTCGACGCCGCTCGCCGCCTTGTGCCGCGAGCTTGTCGACCTGATGGCGCATTCCATCGAGGCCGGCGCCGCCAACGCGCCGGGCCAGACCTTTCTGCCCTTCGACATCTATCTGCCGGAAAATATCTAACGCGTTGCCGCGCCGACCCGTTCGGCGTGGGCTCTCCGGCGATGATAGAATCTATCAGATTCCGCCTTCAGACTCGGCCTGGGCCGCTGTCGGCCTTGATTCGGCGTGAAATTGCGGCGCGGCGACCGAAAATCCGCTTTCCGACTTAGGAATCGCTCTTGACGTCTCGCGAAAAAATGGAATAAATATTTCATCAGATTGGTATTTTGGTTCTTTCGTTCCGGAACATCTGTTTCAAACTGGGAGCCTGGCGTTCCATCCCTTGGACAAAACGCCATACGGAACAGGAAGGCATCAGGGAGCGATTCCTCGGGCTATCGGGGATTCCGGGTAGATCGGTGCAGCCGGACACCAATGTGGAGGAGAAACACAATGAAGAAACTGATTTTGGGCGTCGCCTTTGCGGCGCTGATGAGTTCGTCCGCTTTTGCCGCCAAGGTCGGCGTGTCGATGGCCAAGTTCGACGACAACTTCCTCACCGTGCTGCGCAACGGCATGATCGAGCAGGCCAAGGGCATGAGCGGCGTGGAACTGCAGGTCGAGGACGCGCAGAACGACGTCGCCAAGCAGCTCGACCAGATCAAGAACTTCGCCGCCTCGGGCCTCGACGCCATCATCGTCAACCCGGTCGACACCTCGGCCACGCAGGCGATGTCGGACGCCGCAGCCGCCGCCAAGATCCCGTTGGTCTATGTCAACCGCCAGCCGGTCAATGTCGACACGCTGCCGGACAACCAGGCCTTCGTCGCGTCGAACGAGGCCGATTCCGGCACGCTCGAGACCAAGGAAGTCTGCCGCCTGTTCACCGAGGCCGGCAAGAAGGAAGCCAATGTCTATGTCATCATGGGCGAGCTTTCCAACCAGGCCGCCGTGCAGCGCACCAAGGACATCGAAGAGGTGATCGCCACGCCGGAGTGCAGCTTCATCAAGATCATCGACAAGCAGACTTCGAACTGGAACCGTGACGAAGCCCAGAACCTGATGACCAACTGGCTGTCGACCGGCAAGCCGTTCGACGGCGTCATCGCCAACAATGACGAAAGCGCCATCGGCGCCATCCAGGCGATGAAGGCCGCCAACATCGACATGAAGACGGTTGTCGTCGGTGGGGTCGACGCCACGCAGGACGCGCTTGCTGCCATGCAGGCCGGCGACCTCGATGCCACCGTGTTCCAGGATGCGGCCGGCCAGGGCGCCGGCGCGCTCGACGCGGCACTGAAGCTCGCCAAGGGCGAGAAGGTCGAGCACAAGGTCTACGTGCCCTTCCAGCTCGTTACGCCGGCCAACATCGACAAGTTCCTGAAGAAGAACTGAGCCGGCAACTCGTTCGACTAACGGAGCGGCGCATCAATCGCGCCGCTCCTGTTTCCCTCACCGCCCTTACGTGCGGGAGGGCAAATGCCGCCTCACGGAGGACAGACATGTCACAGACATCTCATGGCGTCGGCGGGGTCAGCTATGACGCGAAGAGGCGGACATGGCCGGCCGAATTCAACGTCTTCCTGGCGCTGGTCATTCTGGTCGTCATCTTCGAAATGATCGGCCGCATCTTTCTTGGCGACAGCTTCCTGTTCAACACGCGCGACAACGTCGCCGGCATCTTCAATGAGGCCCGCCTGCAGATCATCATCCTGCAGGTGTCGATCGTCGGCATCATCGCCATCGGCGTCACGCAGGTGATCATTTGCGGCGGCATCGACTTGTCCTCGGGCTCGATCGTCGGCGCCACCGCCATGATCGCCATGAGTTTTGCCCAGGTGGCGACGGTCAACGGCAATCCCAACCCCAAGGCGATGTTCCTGGCGCAAGGCTGGACCGACCTGCCGGTCGTCGTGCCGGTACTAGTCGCCATCGGCTGCGGTCTGCTCGCCGGTCTCGTCAACGGCTCCTTGATTGCATACACGCGCATTCCGCCGTTCATTGCCACGCTCGGCATGATGGTGACCGCGCGCGGCATTGCCAAATGGTGGTCCAAGGGTCAGCCGATCTCGTTTCCGACCGAAAGTTTCGCTGGTATCGGCAAGGGCCTGATGCCGGTCATCATCTTCCTGTCGCTGGCGGTGCTGTTCCAGCTGATCATGACCTACACACGCTACGGCAAGCATTGCTATGCCATCGGCTCCAACGAGGATGCCGCGCGCATGTCGGGCATCAAGATCGCCAACCACAAGATCCTCGTCTACGTCATTGCCGGCATCCTAGCCGCGCTGGCCGCCATCGTGCTCTCCTCCAAGAACCTGACGGCACAGTCCGGCATGGGCGTCATGTACGAGCTCGACGCCATCGCCATGGCGGTCATCGGCGGCGTCTCTTTGTCGGGCGGCCGCGGCTCGATCGTCGGCACCGTGATCGGCTCGCTGATCTTCGGCGTCATCATTTCCGGCTTCACCTTCCTGCGCCTCGACGCCTACTATCAGGAGATGGTCAAGGGCGTGATCATCGTCGGCGCGGTCGTTCTCGACCAATGGCGCCAGCGCATGCGGGCATTGAGGGCTTGACCATGCCAGATATCTCCACGACAGACATCGTCCTGAAGACCGAAAACCTGACCAAACGCTATGGCGGCGTGCACGCGCTGGAAGGCGCGAATTTCGAGCTGCGCAAGGGCGAGCATGTCGCCATCATGGGCGACAATGGCGCCGGCAAATCCACCTTCGTGCGCCAGATCACCGCCGTCGAGCAGCGCACCAGCGGCCAGATCTGGTTCGACGGCAGGGAAGTGAATTTTGCCGGGCCGATCGAAGCGCGCACGGCGGGCATCGAGACCGTGTTCCAGAACCTGGCGCTGGCCGACGATCTCGACGTGCCGTCGAACCTGTTCCTCGGCCGCGAAAAGGTGCTTTTCAATCTCGGGCCGTTCTCGATCCTCGACCGCAAATACATGCGCAAGGCGACCGAGGCGGCGCTGATCCGCACGGCAGTGAAAATCCCCAATTTGTCCAACACCATTCGCCACATGTCGGGCGGCCAGCGCCAGTGCGTTGCGATCGCCCGGACCGCGACCTTCGCCTCCAAGCTGATCATCATGGACGAGCCGACGGCAGCCCTTGGCGTGCAGGAGACCGCGCAGGTCGAGAACATCATCCGCACGCTGAAGGACAATGGCGAGCCGCTGATCCTGATCAGCCACAACATGCGCCAGGTGTTCGACCTGTGCGACCGCATCGTCGTCTTCCGGCGCGGCCGCATCGTCGCCAACCTGCGCAAGGAAAACACCGACGGCAACGACATCGTCTCCTACATCACCGGCGCCAAGACCGGGGAGGCGGAACTCGCGGCCTGAACAGGATGGTCATCCTGTTTTCTGGCGTGCTCGAAAAATTATCTTGCCACCTTTCTCAAAAGGAAGGTGGAGACACAACTCTCTCGAACCCATCCCCCTAGAGGAAATACCCCATGACTGTTCGTTTCGCCCTCCTCGGTGCCGGCCGCATCGGCAAGGTCCATGCCCGCGCCGTCGGCTCCAACCCGCAGGCCAGACTGGTGGCCGTTGCCGACGCTTTTGAAAAGGCCGCGACCGAGTTGGCAACCGCCTATGGCGCCGAAGTGCGCACCATCGACGCGATCGAGAAGGCCAAGGACGTCGACGCCGTGGTCATCTGCACGCCGACCGACACCCATGCCGATCTGATCGAGCGTTTCGCCAAGGCCGGCAAGGCGATCTTCTGCGAGAAGCCGATCGACCTCGACGTCAAGCGTGTCGAGAAATGCCTGGCCGTGGTCGACAAGGCCAAGGCGACGCTGATGGTCGGTTTCAACCGCCGCTTCGATCCGCATTTCGCCGCCGTGCGCAAGGCGATCGACGACGGCGCGATCGGCAAGGTCGAGATGGTCACCATCACCTCGCGCGATCCCGGTGCGCCGCCGATCGACTATATCAAGCGCTCCGGCGGCATCTTTCGCGACATGACCATCCACGACTTCGACATGGCGCGCTTCCTGCTCGGCGAAGAGGTGGTCGCGGTCAGCGCCCATGCCTCGGTTCTGGTCGACAAGAAGATCGGTGAGGCCGGCGATTTCGATTCGGTCAGCGTCATCCTCGAAACCGCGTCCGGCAAGCAGGCCGTCATCTCCAATTCGCGCCGCGCCACCTATGGCTACGACCAGCGCATCGAGGTGCATGGCTCCAAGGGCATGGTCGCCGCCGAAAACCAGCGGCCTGTGTCGATCGAGGTCGCCAATGAGAAGGGCTATACGCGCCCGCCGCTGCACGACTTCTTCATGACCCGCTATCTCGACGCCTACTCCATCGAGATTGCCGCTTTCATCACTGCTGCAACCTCGGGCAAGAAGGCATCGCCGAGCGGCGCCGACGGCCTCGTGGCGCTGAAGCTGGCCGATGCCGCGCTGAAGTCGGCGACATCAGGCAAGACCGTCCGTCTCGACAAGTAAGAACCGGAACCAAGGCACAGGAGCAGAGCGATGAGCACATCCGCCGATCGCAATTCGAACACGCGCGCTATCGTCACCGGCGGCGCGCAAGGCATCGGCTTTGCCGTCGCCGAAGCGCTGGCCGACGAGGGCTGCAAGGCGCTGGCGCTCATCGGCCGTTCGCAGGAGAAGGGCGACAAGGCGGTCGCCCACTTCAACAACGCCGGCGTCGACGCGATCTTCATCAGCGCCGACGTTTCGAAGGTGGCCGACTGCAAGCGTGCCGTCGCCACCGCCGTCTCGCATTTCGGGACCATCAACGCGCTGGTCAACGCCGCAGCCACCTCCGCGCGCGGGTCGCTGGTCGAAACCTCCGAGGAGACCTTCGACCAGATTTTCCAGACCAACGTGCGCGGCCCGTTCTTCCTGATGCAGGGCGTGGTGGCCCATCTCCTGGACCAGAAGGCGCCGGGCTCGATCGTCAACGTGCTGTCTATGTCGGCGCATTGCGGCCAGTCCTTCCTGGCGCCCTATTCCTCGAGCAAGGGTGCGCTGGCGACGCTGACCAAGAACGTCGCCAACGCCTATCGTTTCAACCGCATCCGCTGCAACGCCGTGCTGCCGGGCTGGATGGACACCGAGGGCGAGGACATCGTGCAGAAGAAATGGCACGGTGCCTCCGACGACTGGCTGGCAAAGGCAGAGGCCGGCCAGCCCATGGGCCAACTGGTGAAGCCCGACCAACTGGCGCGGCTGATCAGCTACATGGCCAGCCCGCAATCCGGTGTCATGACCGGCTCGCTGGTTGACTACGACCAGAACGTCGCGGGGACCTCGCCGGAGTAGCCTCAAACCCTGTTGCAGCAACATCGCCATTCCCACATAGTCATGATAGTCAGGCTAGTCACGAGCATGCGATGCTAACGTCATCCAAAGACACCAACTGGACGGTTGCCGGGGCAAAAGCCCGGCTCTCCGAGGTCATCGAGCGCGCACAGTCCTCGCCGCAGACGATCACCAAGAACGGCAAACCAAGCGTGGTTGTCGTCTCGGCCGAGGAATGGCAGCGCAAGATCGCACGCAAGGGTACGCTTGCCGAGTTCCTGCTGGGCTCGCCGCTGCGCGGCGCCGATCTCGAGCTTGAACGTCAGCGCGACGAACCGCGTGACCTGCCGCTGTGAGACTGCTGCTCGACACGAATGTCCTGTCCGAGGTGACGAGGCCAGCGCCTGACGCAAGTGTCCTGGGCTGGCTGGACGAGCTTGATGAGGACCGCTCCTTCATCAGCGTAGTGTCGATCGCCGAGATCCGGCGCGGCGTCTCTCCGATGGATGAGGGCCGTAAACGCGAGGCGCTGGCCGAATGGCTCGCCCGGGACCTGCCCCAGCGCTTCGAACAGCGGGTTTTGCCGGTGGACGATGCAGTTGCCTTGGCCTGGGGCGACCTGATGGGTCTTGCCAAGCGCCGCGGTCGTGGTCTGTCGTCGATGGACGGCCTGATCGCAGCCACTGCGATTGCGCACGAGCTCACCTTGGCAACGTGCAATACGAAAGATTTCGAAGGCTTTGGGCTTGAACTCTTGGTAGTGTCTCAGTTTGAAATTTGAAATATGCGAAAGCGCCTATCCCGGTTTGCCCGCATAGGCGAAAGCGCCTATATGCTTAGCGGAAAGCATGGGAGGCCCAACGTGACTTTGTACAAATTCTTCCACAAGACTAGCAAGCGTGTCGCGCTCTCGACCGACGTTGACGGCGGAAACTTGCCCGGAACAGCTAAAGATTGGACGCGGCAGAGCACGGTTGAAATCAGTCGTGGCGGTCCTGAGCACGTAGGATTTCCCAACGACAAAATTCTCGATGCTATCGAAAAGGACGGCTACTTCGCCCCCTAAGAGGATCACTATGCCCACCGGACCTAAAGGCCAGAAGCGCCCCGCCGACGTAATCGGCAACGCCGTCCGCGTGATGCGCATTGCCATCGGCGATGAAGACGAGACCGTGATTGACGACGGGAAAGACCCTGCTGCAAAGGCGCTTGGTGCAAAGGGCGGCAGGAAGCGCGCCGCCAACATGACGCCAGAGCGGCGCGCCGAGATCGCTAGGAAGGCAGCTGAGAGCCGCTGGAAACGCTAGGTCGGTATCGCCCCTTGATAGATACGTTTTTTCAGGATCAGTTGCCTTTTGAAGCCTTCTGCTATTGCGAAAACCTCGAGGTTTAGATCCTTTTCAATTTTCAATGGGAATACTGGTATTAATATAATACCTGTTCCACTGTTGGGGATAATGGTCTCAGCTATTAATGCGGGATCGCGAGCAAGGGACACTTCTATGTTGATTTTTTCTGGGTTATTACCGGATAGAAATTCGATGTATAGGCCGAAACTAAGAGTTGCAGGGAGAGAGGCGACTATAATATCTCCGGCATAAACATTTACCAGAGTATGCTTGTTATTTGCGCCGAGCACAGCGTGCTCACAAAGGACAACGTTCCCTACCTTAAATTTAGCCATTTGAGACGCGCTTAACTTTAATCTCGGCAATTGAAGCAACTGCCGACGAAGCTGATGATTGCGCCTTCGCGTCGATGGAGATGATTTCTGTGGTTGGCGTAGAGGCCAAGTGATAGACGTTTGATTTCACTCGATTAGAATTAAAAACAACGTTATAATCCATTTCGGCTTCCGCAGCGTACAAGAGGTCACTTATGGTATCTAGCGTCCAATTAGAGGGGCCAGAAAGCCACTTGCTAATTTGTGACGGCTTTCTTCCGATGCGCTCCGCAATTTCTTTGCGGGTAAGGCCACGTTCCTTACCAGCCCTTTCAAGAGCCTTGATAACAATTTCATAGACGCGGTTTTTATTGCGCTCCGAAAAAAGCGCCGCATCGTAGACATAGGTCATGGTGCCACCTGGATTTTTCTCTTGGCGTTCGAAGTGATGTACCTTTCGTAGCGAAATTCTGGCGGGTCAGTGAAGGGCGACGGCAGCCCTGCATCCTCCCAATGTTCCTCGCAAACAAGTTTGTTGTGCTCGAACTGCGACGACCACATCCCGCCCAACTGGTCTCGCCTTTCAACATGCGTGCCGACAAAAACGTCCGGAAGGGCGAAGCGCCCGAACACTCGCAGCGAGGGGCGCGGCTTTCTGCTTCTCAATTCCCAATGTTCGTATTTAGGCGGCAAGAGTTGCTTAACCAGATCGTCGGTGACGTATCCGCCCTCTATAAAGAACGAGAAAGCAGCTTCGAGCTTAGCCCATCTTTGGCGCTCTTTTTCATCAGGGCTGGAGCGCCCGGCTTGGATCACGTCGTGGAGGGGTTTGCACATTAGAAACGCTCGGGGCTCCCCAGACCAACTTGCAATCGGTTTTGCCGGTATGAGTTTCCCGGCCAACTTAGCTGCTTTTATCGCCTCATCAATTAACATATAGTTTAATCGAAACCCGCCCGCAAGGAAATGATTTGGGCAAAACGTACTGGAGAAAGACCGCAAACGCGAATCCATTAAAACCAATGCTAATGCTTGACACTAAGCATAAAAGTTCACATATTAGAGGCATGAACAAGCTGCCTCTCAAAACCCGCGTCCAAATCCTCTCCATGCTTTGCGAGGGGTCGAGCATGCGGTCAATCTCCCGCGTTGCTGACGTGTCGATCAACACCGTTTCCAAGCTGCTTGTCGATGCCGGCAAGTTCTGCGCCGATCTCCATGACAGCGAAGTGCGCAACGTGGCTTCCAAGCGCGTTCAATGCGATGAGATCTGGTCGTTCGTCGGTGCGAAGGCCAAGAACGTTTCGACCATGAAGCAGCCGGTTGACGGCGCTGGCGACGTGTGGACGTGGACTGCCTTGGATAGCGACAGCAAGCTTATCATTTCCTGGCTGGTCGGCGGTCGCGATGGCGAATATGCGCTGGCCTTCATGGATGACGTGAAGGACCGTCTTGCCAACCGCGTCCAGCTTACGACGGACGGCCACCGCGCCTATCTCAATGCGGTCGAGGAAGCCTTTGGAGCGGATATCGACTATGCGATGCTCATCAAGCAGTACGGCGAGCCGGAAGGCAAGAAGACCTCGCCAGAGCGCCGCTACAGCCCCGCCGTTTGCACCGGCGCGACCAAGACGCGGATTGAAGGCAATCCCGATCCGATGCATGTCAGCACGTCGCATATCGAGCGCGCCAACCTCACCATGCGCATGGCAAACCGCCGCTTCACGCGCCTTACCAATGCGTTCTCCAAGAAGTTCGAAAACCATGTCCACATGGTCGCGATCTACACGGTTTGGTACAACTTCATTAAGATGCACAAGACGCTGAAAATGACGCCGGCAATGGCCGCTGGCGTGTCGAAAACACTCTGGTCAATGGATGATCTTTGCCGCATGATGGACGCAATTGCACCCAAACCGGGGCCTCGGGGGCCATACCGGAAGCAAACGCAATCACAAACGGACGATTGATTTTCAAACAAAATTTCCCTTGGAAACTCCAATGAATAAAATTTTTAACCTTTTTTATCACGTTATCTTGCAACCAAAAGGCACGTCAGCTATTTTCTGTAACGGAGATGCGGTCCAAAAAACCGCGCTCAATCCGGGGCCCACGCTTGAACAGCGTGGGCTTCTGCGTATTTAGATGATTTTTGCGTATCTCGATGAATTTGGTCATGTCGGTCCATTTTACGGATGCGACCATCCCAATTACAATACCAGTCCCGTTTTTGGGCTAGCTGGAATTTTGCTCCCAGAACAATCTGTTCGATCATTCGCAACATATTTCCTCAAACAGAAAGCTCACCTTTTGGGCGGCGATATCGCCGCGTCTGGGAAGCACGCTTACGAATGGGAAAAGAAGGGTACCAATCTCTTCACCGCCAGATCGATTGAAAAATATCCAGAAATTCGGAAAACAGCCTTTCGTATCATCAACCAGGTAAGGACCAATCAAGGCAAAATTTTTTATTATGGCCGCGAGAAAATTCGCGACCGGAACGATCTAAACGCGAACGGCCTCTACAAAACGATTCTGTCTCACGCCCTGAGGCAGATAGACTCTTACTGCGCGGCCTTAAAACAAAATTTTGTGGTCGTCGTTGATGAACATTCGGCCAGAAAAGAGCTTCTGGAAGCTGCGACAAAAACCATGTTTGGTTCTGACCCAACCCGTTGGCTTGCAAGTCCTCCCTTTCAGGTTGAAAGCTATCTCAATCAAAATATTCAGGCTGCCGATTGGATAGCAGCGATCACAGGTCGGTTGTGGAATTACCGGTTAGACCCTGCAGAGTTCAAAAAATATGAACCTTACGAGAGGTTCTTCTGGTCAAGACTTCACGCTGCGGCCACCCATAGCACCGTTATGGAGAGGCCCAAAACGGCTAAAATCACCAAGGCAATCGTGGTCTCTGAGATCATCAAAACTGTGACCGTTGAAACCAAAACAATTTCACTGATTACGCCGGACGGCGCGGACTGAATTTCAAACTGAGACACTACCGAACTCTTCGATCCCTGGACGGCATGAGCCGCTCCGCGTTATACGTGTTGGCGATTGGCGAAACCGCCGGCACTTCGTCATCCACGGGCGGAGCAAGGAGCGTAGCGACGCAGCGCAGACCCGAGGATCCATGCCGCGACTTCAGAGCGCTGCTACGGTCCAGAATTCTGCTCCGCCGCACTCCACGGCCCAGGTCACGGAATGGATCCCAGGGTCTCCGCGACGGAGCTTCGCTCCTGCTCCGCCCAGGGATGACGAAATCGCGAGGATTCGGCCCATCCCGAATTTTCTCCGCATACCCCACGTGACAAGCGCCTCGGCATCGACTATATGACGCCTGATGATCAACCTGACCGCCTCGTATTGGTACTTTAGCAGCTCGCTGGCGGCGGGAGGATTGCGCTCGATCTGAAGATTGCAGCAACAAGTCCGAACAGCCGCCAGACCTGGCGGCTTTTTTGTATCAGCCGGCAGGTCTCCTAAAAACAGGAGCAGAAAGCCGTGTTGACCACCACAGACGATCTTCGGGTCAAGGAAATCCGAGAATTGAGTACGCCGGACGAGGTGATGCGGGAGATCCCGCGCACGCTGACGGCAACGCGCACCGTGAGCGCATCACGCAACGCCACCCATGCCATCTTGAACGGCACCGACGACCGGCTGCTTGTCATCGTCGGCCCGTGTTCGATCCACGACCCGGTCGCGGCCGTTGACTATGCCAGCCGGCTAGTGGCGCTGCGCGAGACCCTGTCCGACCGGTTGGAGATCGTCATGCGGGTCTATTTCGAAAAGCCGCGCACGACCGTCGGCTGGAAGGGCCTTATCAACGATCCCGATCTCGACGGCAGCTTCAACATCGACAAGGGGCTGCGGATGGCGCGCAACGTGCTGTCGGCGGTCAACAATCTCGGCCTGCCCTCGGCCACCGAATTTCTCGACATGACGACGCCGCAATACATTGCCGATCTCGTCGCCTGGGGCGCCATCGGCGCGCGCACCACCGAGAGCCAGATCCACCGCGAACTGGCTTCCGGCCTGTCCTGCCCGGTCGGCTTCAAGAACGGCACCGACGGCAATCTCAGGATCGCCGCCGAGGCGGTGAAATCCGCCGCCCAGCCGCATCATTTCATGGCGGTGACCAAGGGCGGACGCAGCGGCATTGCGACTACTACCGGCAATGAGGACTGCCACGTCATCCTGCGCGGCGGCGTTCAGCCGAATTACGATGCGGCGAGCGTCGAGGCAGCCTCGGCCGAACTCGCCCGCATCGGCGTTGCACCCCGGCTGATGATCGACGTCAGCCACGCCAACTCGGCCAAGAAGCCGGAGAACCAGCCCAAGGTGGCGGCGGATGTCGCCGGTCAGGTCGCGGCGGGCGACGAACGCATCATCGGCCTCATGATCGAGAGCAATCTCGTTGCCGGCCGTCAGGATGTCGTGCCCGGCAAGCCGCTCGTCTATGGCCAGAGCATCACAGATGGCTGCATCGACTGGGCGACCACCGAGACGGTGCTGCACGGCCTCGCCGGCGCCGTAGAATGGCGCCGCTCAGCCCGCCGCGCCATGATGGAGAACCGGCCGGGCGCCGCCTGATACGAGGCGATGCGCGGGAAGGACGCTGCGGCTCCCCTTGCACCCCGGCCACCGGTCTGCTAGATACTGAACCATATGGTTCAGTATGCCGACTTGGACTCCTCGTTCGCCGCGCTCTCGGACGCCACCCGGCGTGGCGTTCTGGAGCAGCTCGGACGCGCAGATGCTTCGATCACCGAGCTTGCCGGAAAGTTCCACATGACCCTCACGGGCATGAAGAAGCACGTCGGCGTCCTGGAGCAGGCGGGGCTCGTCACCACGCAGAAGGTTGGCCGCGTGCGGACCTGCAAGCTCGGCCTGCGCGGACTGGAGGAAGAGGCGGCCTGGATCGAGCGGCACCGCCTGCTCTGGGACGCACGCTTCAACGAGTTGGACAAGGTTGTCGAGGAATTGAAACGGAAGGAGAAAGCCGATGCGCCAAAGAACCGAGAGTGAGCCCACGAACAACCGCACGACGGTCGAACGGAAGTCCGAGCGCGAGCTGGTCGTCACGCGAACAGTCAACGGTCCGGCGCGCATCGTGTTCGAGGCGTGGACCAAGCCCGAGCTGTTCAAGCAGTGGTGGGTGCCGAAGTCGATGGGCATGTTCCTGCGTTCCTGCGAGATGGATGCTCGTACAGGAGGCACGTACCGCCTGGTGTTCGGCCACGACGCCTCGGACCTTCACGAATTCTTCGGCAGGTATATCGAAGTGACACCGCACTCACGCCTCGTCTGGACCAATGAGGAAGGTGGTGACGGTGGACCCGTCACCACGCTGACCTTCGAGGAAAAGGGTGGCAAGACGCTGCTGGTCATGCACGAACTCTATCCCTCGAAGGAGGCTCTCGACGCGGCCGGTACCGGGGCGGCGGATGCGATGGGCGAGACGTTCGAGCAACTGGACGAGCTTCTCGTCGTCTTGGGCGCGAACGTGGGACGGTCATGACGTCGTCGATCTCGGGGACGCGGTTGCTGCCGCCCTCGACGACAAAGACCGGGATAGTGATCCGCAAGCGCAGCGCCGAGACGAAGAAACGCGGCGTCATCGCTTGATCGGGATCACGCCATCCTCAGCCCCTCCCAAGCCGTGAACACCGAGACCGCAAACAGCAGCAGTCCGGCCGCGCGGCCCGCAAAAGCGGTCGCCCGCGGGTTGGCCACCAGCAGATTGCGGCTGCGGCCGGCGGTGATGGCGAGCCCGCCATAGATCGCGGCCTGAGTCGCCACCGTCAGCAGGCCCATGACCGTCGCCTGCATCCAGATCGGGCCGTAATCCGGCTTCAGGAACTGCGGATAGACGGCAAATATGAAGAGATAGGCCTTCGGGTTGATCAGGCAGGTCACCAGTCCCTGGCGAAAGGCCTTCCAGGCCGTGCGGCTGCCGACGAGCCCGTCATGGCCGACGGTGATGGAACTGCGCATCAGCGAAATACCGATGAAGGCCATGTAGGCGGCGCCTGCTATCAGCAGCGGCTTGTACAGGATCGGTACGAAATGCATCAGCAGGCCGACGCCGATGGCGCCGTTCAGCGTGTGCACGATGCCGCCGACCATGATGCCGGCGGTGGCGGCGAGGCCCCGGTCGCGGCCGCCGGTGAGCGCATTGGCAAGCACGAACAGCATGTCCATCCCGGGTACGATGATGATGCCGGACAGCAGGATAAAGAACAGCCAGAGATTTTCCGCGTAGCTCATGTCAGTTGCCTGTCGCTTCCTGCTGGGGTGCCGTTGAGGAATTCGTTGATTTTCAACCCGATAGGCAGTCCAATAAATCACCCCAACTGACGGGGATGTGTCAGTAGCGTTCATCAGGGAGAGGAAATGCGCAAGGCGTCGCGGCTGTTCGAGATTATCCAGATCCTGCGGCTGGCGCGGCAGCCGGTGACGGCAGCCATGATCGCCGGGCAGCTGGAAGTCACGATGCGTTCGATCTATCGCGACATCGCCGCACTGCAGGCAATGCGCGTGCCGATCGAAGGCGGGCGCGGTATCGGCTACATATTGCGGCCCGGCTTCGACCTGCCGCCGCTGATGTTTTCGATCGAGGAGATGGAAGCGATCGTCCTGTCGCTCGCCCTGCTGGAGCGCACGGGAGACAGCGAACTCAAGCAGGCGGCCAAGCGCGTCAGCGCCAAGATCGCCAGCGCCGTGCCGCCGCCGTTGCGCCAGGCGTTCGACGCCAACGCGCTGCATGTCTGGGGGTTCGCAGCACCGGCAATCGGCACCATCGATCTGGCGCTTGTGCGCCGCGCCATCCGCGACGAGGAAAAGCTCGACCTGTCCTATCGCGACGAAATCGGCCGCGCCTCCGAGCGGCTGATCCGTCCGATCGCGCTGATCTACTATTCAGAAACCGCCAACATCGTCGCCTGGTGCGAATTGCGCCAGGCCATCCGCAATTTCCGCAGCGACCGCATCGCGGATTGCCGGGCGACCGGGCTGCGCTTCAAGGGCGAAGGCGATCGCCTGCGGCAGGTCTGGGTCAGTGGCTGGGAGGCGAACGCTGTCGCTGGCGGCTGAAGCGGATCTTACCGCACATCCACCCAGCGCTTTTCCTCGAACGACCTCGCCATCGCGTGCACGGTGCGCTCGATCTCCAGCCCTTCGGCAAATTCGATGACCCGTGCCGGCTTGCCGGCAAGCCGCGTCAGCAATTCGTGGCACTCGATGATCTTGAGGTCGTTGAAACCTAGCCCATGGCCCGGCGCCGGGAGGAAGGCGTCGTAAGGCTTGTGGTGCGGCGCCACCAATATGGTGCGGTAGCCCTGTTCGGTCGGGCGATCGGCGGTGACGTAGAGCTGGATTTCGTTCATCCGCTCCTGGTCGAACAGGATCGATCCCTTGGAGCCGAAAATCTGTATGGCGATGCGGCCCTTGCGGCCCCAGGCCGAGCGGTTGACCAGCAGCGTGCCGGCAATGCCGTTTTCCAGATGCATCAAAACGCTGGCGATGTCGTAGGTCTCCACCGCACGGCGGCCGCCGCTGGCCAGCTTGCGGTCGACATAGGGTTTGGCCATGTCGCAGATGACTTTTGCGACGCGGCCGAACAGCGTCGACACCAGCGACAGCGGATGCACGGCGAAATCGTCGAGCGCGCCATAGCCGGATGCGGCCTCATGCTTCCAGAAGAACAGCGCTTCCGGATCGGCCATGAAGTCCTCGTCCATCTCGATGCGCAGATGGTTGACCTCGCCGATGATCTTTTCCTCGAGCAGCGCGCCGATGTGGCGGATGGCCGGGCTCTGTATGTAGTTGTAGCCAAGCGCTGCGACCTTGCCGGACTTCTTCGCCGCGGCCGCCATCGCCGCTGCTTCGGCAAAGCTCGGCGCCATCGGCTTCTCGCACCACAGATGCTTGCCGGCTTCGAGAATAGCGATGGCCATCTCCGGATGGAACTGATTGGGCGTGGTCAGCGAGACGATATCGACCTCGGGGTCGTTGACGACGGCACGCCAGTCGCCCGACGCCTTGGCGAAGCCGAACTCACCGGCCTTGCGCTTGGCCAGCTCCTCGTTGACCTCGCCGAGATGGACCAGCTTCGGCTTGGCGACATCGGGAAAGACGGCACCGACGGCGCTCCACGCAATGGCGTGGCATTTGCCCATGAAACCCGTGCCGATAAGACCAACGCCGACCATTTCTTTCTCCCAATACCTGAAGCGATCGATGGATGAATTAGTCCATTTCTTCTCCGAATGGAATGTCTGCCTCATTTTTTATGGCCTTCTTGCGCAGGCTCGCTATGATGGGGCAGAGAGGACGTCACTTGAGTTAAAGAGAGCATGATGTCGTCCGAAAACCGCTGCACACTTTTCGGCATCATGCTCTAATGCATGTCGCCCAGAAGTGTGCCGCGGTTCTGGGACAACGGCATGCATCAAAACAAAGACTTAAAGCGCATCGCACGAATCCGTTTCACCGCGACGCGCTTTAAGTGAGCTTGGACGGGGCGACGATGGACGAACGGGTACCTCGCGACTTCGAGACGCTGCGCGCCACGATCCTCGATCGCCGTGAAACCTTGCCCAAGCGCATCGCCCAGATCGCCGCCTATGCGCTCGACAATCCCGATGACATCGCCTTCGGCACCGCCGCCAGCATCGCCGCTTCGGCGGGCGTGCAGCCGTCCACCTTGATCCGCTTTGCCCAGCAACTAGGCTTTGACGGCTTCACCAGCCTGCAGCAGGTGTTTCGCGAGCGGCTGCGCGAGCGCAATTCCTCTTATGACGAACGCCTGCAGGCGCTGCGCGCCAAGGCCGATGCGGGTGCTGGACACCGAGCCATCTTCGACGGCTTCGTCGCCGCCGCCAGCACTTCGCTCAACGATATTTCGCGAACGCTGGACGAGGCGCATCTGGAAGACGCGATCTCGCTGCTGGCCAAGGCCGAGACCATCTATGTCCTGGCCAAGCGCCGCTCCTACCCGGTGGCGAGCTACATTGCCTATGCCTTGGGCAAGCTGAAGATCCGCAACCAGCTGATCGAATCCGCCGCCGGCCTCAATGCCGAGATGGTCGCCTTCGCCACCCCGGCGGACGCCGTCATTGCCATCAGTTTCTCGCCCTATGCGCCGGCCACCATCGAGGAGGCCCGCACCATTTCCGAACAGGGCGTGCCGATCATCGCCATCACCGACAGTTCGTTTTCGCCACTAGCGCAGTTCGCCAAGGTCTGGTTCGAGGTTGCCGAGGCCGATTTTGCCGGCTTCCGCTCGCTGTCGGCCACCATGGCGCTGGCCATGGCGCTCACCGTCGGCGTCGGCGAGAAGCGGCGCAGCACGGGCAAGAAGCGCAAAGCCTAGGCCGGCGCCGGGCGCTCGAATTCCCGGAAGGAATGCTCATTCCATATTGACTATGGATTGGAATTATTATTTCATATTCCCGGCGCCACGCTGCCGCTCGCGCGTGTCCCCCAACTACGTTGCTCAAGACAACAAGACCGACGGGAGGTTCCAATGAGCGAAGCCGTGGACGCCAAACAGGCGACGCTCGATGTAATCACCATCGGTCGCGCTTCCGTCGACCTTTACGGCCAGCAGATCGGCTCGCGGCTGGAGGACATCACCTCCTTTGCCAAATCGGTCGGCGGCTGCCCGGCCAACATCTCGGTTGGCACGGCGAGACTAGGCCTGCGCTCGGCGCTGCTCACCCGTGTCGGCGACGAGCAGATGGGCCGCTTCATCCGCGAGCAGCTGCGGCGCGAAGGCGTCAATGTCGACGGGCTGAAGACCGACAAGGAACGGCTGACGGCTCTGGTGCTGCTTTCGGTCGAGAGCGAAGGGGTCTCGCCGATGATCTTTTATCGCAGCGACTGCGCCGACATGGCGCTCGCCGAAGAAGATATCGACGAGGCTTTCATTGCCTCGGCCCGTTCCATCGTCGTCACCGGCACGCATTTTTCCCGACCCAACAGCGACGCCGCCCAGCGCAAGGCGATCCGCATCATCAAGGCCAGGGGCGGCAAGGTGGTGTTCGACATCGACTACCGCCCCAACCTCTGGGGACTCGCAGGCCATGCCGAGGGTTTTGAGCGCTATGTCAAATCCGACCGCGTCTCGGCCCAGCTGAAGACGGTGCTGCCCGATTGCGACCTCATCGTCGGCACCGAGGAAGAGATCATGATCGCCTCGGGCGCCGACGATTGCCTGAGCGCGCTGAAGACGATCCGCGCGCTGTCCAAGGCAACCATCGTACTGAAGCGCGGCGCCATGGGCTGCATCGTCTATGACGGGCCGGTCAGCGACGATCTGGAAGACGGTATCGTCGGCAAGGGCTTTCCGATCGAGATCTATAATGTGCTGGGCGCCGGCGATGCCTTCATGTCCGGTTTCCTGCGCGGCTGGCTCGGTGGCGAAAACCTGGCAACGGCGGCGACCTGGGCCAATGCCTGCGGCGCTTTCGCCGTATCGCGGCTGCTCTGCGCGCCGGAATATCCGACCTTCGAGGAATTGCAGTTCTTCCTCAAGAACGGCAGCAAGCACTTAGCGTTGCGCAAGGACGAGGCGATCAACCACATCCATTGGGCGACGACCCGCCGCCGCGATATCCCCTCGATGATGGCGCTCGCCTGCGACCACCGTGTGCAGCTTGAGGACGTCGCGGCAAAGACCGGCGCCGATCCGGCGCGCATCCGCGACTTCAAGGTGCTGGCGGTCAAGGCTGCGGCGAAAGTCGCCGCCGGCCGCGACGGCTATGGCATGCTGATCGACGAGAAGCATGGCCGCGAAGCGATGTTCGAATTCGCCCGCCACCCCTTTGCCTGGCTCGGCCGTCCCGTCGAACTGCCGGGCTCGCGGCCGCTGCGCTTCGAGTTCTCGCAGGACATCGGCTCGCAACTGGTGGAATGGCCGGTCGACCACTGCATCAAATGCCTGTGCTTCTATCACCCCGACGATCCGGCAGCGCTCAAGGAAGAGCAGCAGCAGAAGCTGCGCTCGCTGTTCGAAGCCGCGCGGAAGGTCGGCCGGGAGCTTCTGGCCGAGATCATCGCCGGCAAGCACGGCAAGCTCGACGAAACGACCATCCCGCGCGCCCTGGAAGAACTCTATGCGCTTGGCATCAAGCCGGACTGGTGGAAGCTCGAGCCGCAGGCGTCGGCCGGCGCCTGGGCCAAGATCGAAGCGGTGATCCTGAAGCACGATCCCTGGTGTCGTGGCGTCGTGCTGCTGGGTCTCGAAGCGCCGCAGGACGAACTGGAAGCGGCCTTTGCCGCCACCGCCAAGGCGCCGATCGTCAAGGGCTTTGCCGTCGGCCGCACCATCTTCGTCCACGCCGCCGAACAATGGCTGGCAGGCAAGATGACGGATGACGAGGCTATCGCCGACATGGCCGCGCGCTTCGAACAGTTGACCGAAGCGTGGCTTGCCGCGCGTGGCCGTAAAGCAGCATAAAGGCGCGGCAAGAGGACTGCGGAGGAAAACACCATGAGCAAGACAATCCGCCTGACGATGGCGCAGGCGCTGACCCGCTTTCTGAGCAAGCAGATGACCGAGATCGACGGCAGACGAGTGCCCATCTTCGGCGGTGTGTGGGCGATCTTCGGTCACGGCAATGTCGCCGGCATCGGCGAGGCGCTGTACCAGCTGCGCGACGAATTGCCGACCTTCCGCGCCCACAATGAGCAGGCGATGGCGCATGCGGCGATCGCCTATGGCAAGGCCAATTTCCGCCGCCGCTTCATGGCCGCGACCTCTTCGATCGGCCCCGGTGCGCTCAACATGGTGACGGCGGCGGCGCTCGCCCACGTAAACAGGTTGCCCGTCCTGTTTTTGCCGGGCGATGTCTTCGCCAACCGCATCCCCGATCCGGTGCTGCAGCAGGCCGAGGACTTTTCCGACGGCACCGCGACGGTCAATGACTGCTTCCGTCCGGTGTCGCGCTATTTCGACCGCATCACCCGTCCCGAGCAGATCATCCCGGCATTGGCGCGGACCATGCAGGTGCTGACCGATCCGGCGGAATGCGGCCCGGTGACGCTGTCGCTCTGCCAGGACGTGCAGGCCGAGGCCTATGACTATCCCGAGAGCTTTTTCGCCGAGCGCGTCTGGCACCAGCGCCGGCCGCGTCCGGACCGGCATGAATTGGCGGCGGCGGTCACCGCGCTGAAGGGTGCGAAAAAACCGCTGATCATCGCCGGCGGCGGCGTGCTGTATGCGCAGGCTTCGGACGAACTGGCGAAATTCGCCGAGAGCGCCGGCATTCCGGTCTGCGAGACGCAAGGCGGCAAGTCCTCGCTGCCCGACACACATCCGCTCAACATGGCGGCGGTCGGCGTCACCGGCACGTCCGCGGCCAACCGGCTGGCGGAAGAAGCCGATGTCGTGCTCGCCATCGGCACCCGCCTGCAGGATTTCACCACCGGCTCGTGGGCGCTGTTCAAGAACTCCGGCAAGACCATCATCGGGCTCAACGTGCAGCCTTTCGACGCCGGCAAGCACCGCGCGCTGCCGCTGGTCGCCGATGCGGCCGAAGGGCTCGCCGAACTCGGTGCTGCGCTGGGGAACTGGAAAGCACCGGCGACATGGACCGACAATGCGACCCAAGGCAAGAAGGCTTGGCAGGCCGAAGCCTCCAAGGTGACGGCGTCGACCAACGCCGCCTTCCCGTCGGACGCGCAGGTGATCGGCGCCGTGCAGCGCGCGCTGGGGTCCGGCGTGACCTTGCTGAACGCGTCGGGCGGCCTGCCGGGCGAGTTGCACAAGCTCTGGCAGGCAGGCGCGCCCGGCTCGTACCATGGCGAATATGGCTTCTCGACCATGGGCTACGAGATTGCCGGCGGGCTCGGCGCCAAGATGGCCAAGCCCGACCAGGAGGTCGTCGTCATGGTCGGGGACGGCTCCTACCTCATGATGAATTCCGAAATCGCCACGTCGGTGATGCTTGGCCTGAAGCTGACCATCGTGGTGCTCGACAACAGGGGTTATGGCTGCATCAACCGGCTGCAGATGGCCACCGGCGGCGCCAACTTCAACAACCTCCTGAAGGACGCGCGCCACGAGATCCTGCCCGACATCGACTTCGCCGCGCATGCGGCGAGCATGGGCGCTATTGCCGAGAAGGTGCCGTCGATCACCGGCCTGGAGACCGCGCTGCAAAAGTCGAAAACCAACGACCGCACCACCGTGTTGGTCATCGACACCGACCCGCTGATTTCCACCGATGCCGGCGGCCATTGGTGGGATGTCGCGGTGCCGGAAGTCTCCGCACGGCCGCAGGTCAACGCAGCGCGCAAAGCCTATGACGAAAAGCGGCAGATGCAGACAATCGGCGATTGATGCTAAGTCAGCGCTGCCCCCTACCTCCCCCTTGTGAGGAGGTCGGACCGCAGGTCCGGGTGGGGGTCTGGCGCCGCACCCCCCACCCCGCTGCTTCGCAGCGACCCTCCCCACAAGGGGGAGGGTGAACAAGAGACCGGAGCTAAAACTTGAAAGCCAAACTGGGCATGTCCCCCATTGCGTGGTGGAACGACGATCTTGCCGAACTCAGCGACGACGTCTCGCTGGAAGAGTGCCTGCGCCAGTCGCGCTCGGCCGGCTTCACCGGCATGGAAATGGGCCGCCGCTTTCCCAATGACCCCGAAATCATGCTGCCTATCCTGAAAAAGGCCGACGTGACGCTGTGCGGCGGCTGGTTCTCCGGCACGCTGGTCGATGAGGACATGGGCAAGAACAAGGATCGCATCCAGCCGATGATCGACCTGTTCAAGGCGGTTAATGCGCCTTGCATCGTCTATGGCGAGGTCGGCCGCTCGATCCAGGGCGATCGCTCCAGGCCTCTCGCCACCAAGCCGAAATTGTCGAATGACGAGATGAGGGCCTATGCCAGGCGCCTCACCGAGTTCGGCGAATGGTGCGCAGAGCAAGGCATGCCGCTGTCCTATCACCATCACATGGCGGCGGTGGTCGAGACCGAGCCGGAGCTCGATGCCTTCATGCGCCATTCCGGCGAAGGCATTCCGTTGCTGCTCGATGCAGGGCATCTCGCCTTTGCCGGTGGCGACGTGCTGCGCGCCATCGACAACCACCACAAGCGCATCAGCCATGTCCATGTGAAGGATGTGCGCATGGGCGTGATCGACGGGCTCGACCGCACAAAGCAGTCCTTTCTCGACGCCGTGGCGCTCGGTGCCTTCACGGTGCCTGGCGACGGTTCGCTCGATTTCGGCGCCATCGTGCAGCGCTTCGCCGACCATGGCTATGAAGGCTGGTTCGTCGTCGAGGCCGAGCAGGACCCGAAAAAGAACCCGCCGCTGAAGATGGCCCAAGTGGGTTACAAGGAACTGATGCGGGTGATGACGGCGGCCGGCTACACGGTCGAGACGCAAGGCTTTCCCAATGCGTAAGCCGGTCCGATGAAGGATTACGAGCACCCGTTCTTCCGGCCGCTGTGGCGGCGCGTTGCCGTCGTCGCCGTCTGCGTGATCTGGGCCGGAATAGAATTCGCCTCCGGCACCCCGTTCTGGGGCATCATTGCGCTCGGCTTTGCCGCCTACGCCGTCTGGCAGTTCTTCTATCTTTACAAGCCGGTGGAGGAGAGCAAGGCTGCGCCTGATCGACCGAAGACCGGCGAAGCGAAGGCGGACGCCGAACCGAAGGAATGAAGCGGCCGTGGCTCGGAAGGGCTTGCGGGTCGGACACTGGACACCTGGCGTATCGCCTACGTCGGTGATTGGCCGGAACGGAGCTTCGCTCCTGCTTCGCCCTAGGATGACGAAGTTGAGAGGCCGACCTCGAAGACTTGCGATAGGAGAGACAAAACATGTCGAAACTGCTCGTCAAAGCCGACAAGGGCCATGGCCGCGTCGCCTATGTCACGCCCAACAGCGCCGGATGGACCTATGTCGGCTTCGACCTGCACCGCCTGAAGCCGGGCGAGACCGCATCCGGCAAGACGCAGGATCGCGAAGTCTGCCTGGTGTTCGTCACCGGCAAGGGCACGGCAAGGGCCGGCGGCCAGGAACTCGGCCTGCTCGGCGAGCGCATGTCGCCCTTCGAGGGCAAGCCGTGGTCGGTCTATATTCCGGAGGGTTCGGACTGGTCGGTCACCGCCGACACCGATCTCGAACTCGCGGTCTGCTCGGCGCCGGGCCTGGGCGGCGGCTTGCCCGTTCGCGTCATCGCACCCGACGACCTCGGCCAGGAGACTCGGGGCAAAGGCACCAACACGCGCTACGTCACCAACATATTGCCCGAGGGCAAGCCCGCCGACTCGCTGCTGGTGGTCGAGGTCATCACGCCCGGTGGCCACACATCGAGCTACCCGCCGCACAAGCACGATCAGGACAACCTGCCGGCCGAATCCTATCTTGAGGAAACCTACTACCACCGCCTCAACCCGCCGCAGGGTTTTGCCTTCCAGCGCGTCTACACCGACGCCGACAAGACCGGCGCCCGCGAGCTGGACGAAGCCATGGCGATCGAGGACGGCGATGTTGTGCTGGTGCCCAAGGGCTATCACCCCTGCGCCGCCTGCCACGGCTACGACCTCTATTACCTTAACGTCATGGCCGGGCCGAAGCGGACGTGGAAGTTCCACAACGCGCCCGAGCACGAATGGCTCATGAAGGCCTGATCGGCCTTCGCTTGCGCCAGAAGCTGTTGGTCCAGCAGCGAAAAATCGTCGGCTAACGATCCACGGGGTCGATTTGCCTTCGAAAACCCGCATAAGCTTCGTCAATCCGTCATGGAAATCACCTATGGCAGCGGGCTGACGAGGATTTTTTTCGATGCGCTACGCCATCTATTTCACCCCGAGGCAGGACGAACCGCTGGCGCGGCTCGCCGCCAACTGGCTGGGCCGCGACCCCTTTGGCGCCGCCACCAGGCCGGTCGAGGCGGTGGGCGAGCTGTCGGCGGCCGAAGTCGCCTTTCACACCGCATCGGCGCGGCGCTACGGTTTCCATGCGACGCTGAAAGCGCCCTTCCGGTTGGCCGCCAACGAAACCGAAAGCTCGCTGCGCGCGGCGCTGGACGCCTTTGCCGAAGCAACGCCGACGGTCACCATCCCGCGCCTGGTCGTCAGCCAGATCGATGGTTTCTTCGCTTTGGTGCCGGAAGGCCCGCTGCCGCCGCTCAACCGTTTCGCCGACGATGTCGTGCTTAGCTTCGACCGTTTTCGCGCGCCGCTCACCGAGGCCGAGATCGAGCGGCGCAGCCCGGATTCGCTGAAGCCAGCCGAGTTCCGCAATCTCTGCCAGTGGGGCTATCCCTATGTGTTTGAGACCTTTCGTTTCCACATGACGCTGTCCGGCCGGGCCGGGCCGCAGGAAAGCCAACGTCTGCGCGCAGCGATCGACAGCCTCTTTGCGCAGGTGCTGCGGCAACCGGTGCTGGTGGATGCGCTGACGCTGTTCGTCGAGACCGAACCGGGCGCTCCGTTCATGGTGCTTTCGCATCATGCGCTCGGCCGCCGGGCTGCCCGAAAAACTGCCTGACCACAATTCGTCCGAGTAAGCAAGGACTGCCTGAAATGACCGCCGAAACCGTTCTCCACAACGCCCGCATCGTGCTTGCCGACGAGATCGTCGAAGGGTCGCTCGTGCTGCGCGACGGTTTTATCTCCGGCATCGACGCCGGCACCGGCCAAATCGGCGGGAGCATGGGCGGCGAGGACATGGGCGGCGACTACATCATTCCCGGCCTGGTCGAGCTGCACACTGACCATCTCGAAGGCCACTATGCGCCGCGCCCGAAAGTGCGCTGGAACCCGATCGCCGCCGTCCTTGCCCATGACGCGCAGGTGGCCACCGCCGGCATCACCACCGTCCTCGACGCGTTGCGTGTCGGCATGGACGAGGACGCGGATATTACCTCCGACGACATCCGCAAGCTCGCCGGCGCGATCGAGGACAGCGTCGCGAAAGACCGGTTGCGGGCCGACCATTTCCTGCACCTGCGCTGCGAGGTCTCGGCGCCGGATTGCTTGCGGGCTTTCGCCAATTTCGATGGCGACGAGCGGGTCAAGCTGGCCTCGCTGATGGACCATGCGCCGGGACAGCGTCAGTTCGTCAATCTCGAGACCTACGCCCATTACTATCAGCGCAAGCTGAAATTGACCGATCGCGACTTCCAATTGTTCTGCGAAAAGCGGATGTCGGAATCGGCGAAGAATTCGGGACCGAACCGGGTGGCGATATCAGCCGCCTGCAACGAGCGGGGCATCGTGCTGGCGAGCCATGACGACGCCACATCAGGCCATGTCGACGAGGCGATCGAACAAGGCGTGCGCGTCGCGGAATTCCCGACCACGCTGGAAGCCGCCAAGGCCTCGAAGGATGCCGGGCTCGGCGTGCTGATGGGCGCGCCCAACGTCATGCGCGGCTCCTCGCATTCGGGCAACGTCTCGGCCCGCACGCTGGCCGGCGACGGCCTGCTCGACATATTGTCGTCCGACTACATTCCCTTCAGCCTGATCCAGTCGGCCTTCTTCCTCGGCGACGTCGTCGAGGGCATTTCCCTGCCGCAGGCGGTTGCGATGGTGTCGAAGAATCCGGCCGAGGCGATCGGCCTAAACGACCGCGGCGTCATCGAACAGGGCCGCCGCGCCGACCTCGTGCGGGTGCGCCTCGACGATCATGTGCCGGTCGTGCGCACCGTCTGGCGCCAAGGGCGGCGGGTCGCCTGATGGTCTCGGCGTCGATCGAGCGCGAACTCAGCAGCGAGGCCTTTCCGGTCCGCAACGGCGTCTTCGTCGCCGTCGTCGGCCCGAGTGGCGCCGGCAAGGATACGGTAATCGGTTATGCCCGCACCTTGTTTGCCGACGAGACGAGGCTGGAGTTCGTCCGCCGGGTCATCACCAGGCCGAGCGACGCCGCAAGCGAGGATCACGACACGCTGGCCGACGCGGCCTTTGTCGAAGCCGAGGCCGACGGCGCCTTCGCCATTTCCTGGGAGGCGCACGGGCTGCGCTACGGCATTCCGGCCGATGTCGACTGGTCCATCGCCAATGGCCATGTCGCGGTCGCCAATGTCTCGCGCGCAGTCATCCCGGTGCTGCGGGAGCGCTATGCCAATCTGGCTGTCGTCGAGATCACCGCCTCGCCGGAAATCCTCGCCGAGCGTCTCGCCCAGCGCGGCCGCGAATCGCGCGGCGAAGTGCTGGCTCGGCTCGCCCGCAGCGCCAATATCGCTTTGTCCGGCTCCGGCGTCACCTCGATCGACAATGGCGGCCGGCGCGAAGCCGCCGGAGAACGCTTCGCCGAGGTGCTGCGCAAGGCGATGGCCTTCTCGGATATATCCGGCGTGATGTAGCGCTACTCCGCCGCGACAGTCTTCCGGCTGGCATCGAGCATCAGCCGCCTTGCGCGGAACACGCCCCATTGCTGGTCGACCAGCACGCCGATCAGGATCACGCCGCCCATCACCGCGAAGTTGAGCGAGGACGGGATGCCGAGCAGATTGACCAGGTTCTGCAACTCTTGCAGCAGCACGGTGCCCAGGATGACGCCAACCAGCGAGCCTTCGCCGCCGCGCAGCGAGAAGCCGCCGAGCACGGCGGCGGCAATGGCGTAGAGTTCGTAGAACTGGCCGTGGCTGGCCGGCGAGATCGAGCGCGTGTACATCGCGAAATAGATCGCCGACAGCGCCGTCAGAACGCCGCAGATGACATAGGCGGCCATCACGACGCGGCCGGTGCGGATGCCCGAATATTTAGCCGCCTCTTCGTTCTTGCCGATGGCATAGAGGTAGCGTCCGAACACCGAGCGGTGCAGCACCACCCACATGACGATCGAAATGACGATCAGTGCGATGAAACTGTTGGGCACGCCATAGCTGCGGCCCGCAGTGAGGAATTCGAGCTCGGGAAAATTCTGGCCGAAGGCGAAGCCGGCGGTGCCGTCGGCGGTATAGAAACGGGCGACCCCGCGATAGATCAAAAGGCCGCACAGCGTCACCACGAAGGGCTGCAATTTCAGCCTTGTGATCAGCCAGCCATGCGCCAGCCCGATGATGCCGCCCAGCACCAGGATCAGCGGCAGCGCCACCGGCCATGGCATGTCGCGCACGGCGATGAAATCGATGAACAGCGTGCCGAGCAGCGCCACCAGCGATCCCACCGACAATTCGATGCCGCCGGTAATGATGACGAAGGCCTGGCCGATGGCGAGGATCCCGAACAGGCCGATCAGGTTCGAGGTGTTGGCGAGGTTGATCGGCAAAAGAAAGCGCGGGTTGATGGCGGTCACCACGGCGCCGACCACCAGGATCAGGATCAGCAGGCCGAGATCTTTTTTGCTCATCGTCTTCTCCCCAATGCGCCGGACCGGCAATCGCCTCAAGCCCGCTAGTTTGCCGGCTTGCCGACCGCCAGCAACAGCACGTTTTCCTGGCTGAATTGTTCCTTGTCGAGAATGCCCGAGATCTGGCCCTCATGCATGACGGCGATGCGGTCGGACACGCCGATCACCTCTTCCATGTCGCTGGAGATCATCAGCACGGCGACGCCGGCATCGGCCAAGGCTCGCATCAGCCCGTAAATCTCGGCCTTGGCGCCGATATCGATGCCGCGCGTCGGCTCATCGAGGATCATCACCTTCGGGTTCATCGCCAGCCATTTGCCCAGCACCACCTTCTGCTGGTTGCCGCCCGACAGCGTGCCGGTTCGCGTCTGCACCGACGGCGCCTTGATGCCGAGATTGCTCTTCTGCTTCTCGGCGGTGGCGGTCTCGGCGCTTGCCGACACCAGTCGACGCTTCGCATGCGCCGGCAGGTTGGGCAGCGAGATGTTCTGCGCGATCGACAGGTCAAGCAAAATGCCGGTCAGCTTGCGGTCTTCCGGAACCAGAAAAATGCCATGCGCGACCGCATCGGCCGCCGAACCCAGCACAAGCGGCTTGCCGTCGAGTTCGAGCCCACCGCCAAGCGTGCTGTCTATGCCGAAGAACACCCGCGCCAGTTCGGTGCGGCCGGAGCCGACAAGGCCGGCGAGGCCGAGGATTTCACCGCGCCTGATGTCGAGGTCGACCGGCCGGGCAGGGTAGGCGGGGGTGCGGATGGCTTTGGCCGAGAGCGCAGTGGCGCCCGGCGCCCGAGCCGCCTCGGAGGCCTTCTCGCGCTCCTTCAGCATGCGGCCGATCATCAGCTTGACCATCTGGTCGTGGTTGATGGCGCTCTTCGGCAAGGTGCCAGCCAGCATGCCGTCGCGCAGCACCACGACGCGGTCGGCGACGCGCTCGACCTCATGCAGCCGGTGCGAAATGAAGATGACGCTGATGCCATCGGCCTTCAGCGCCTTGATGACGTCGAGCAGCTTGTCGGTTTCGGCGAGCGGCAGGCTCGACGTCGGCTCGTCGAGGATCACCAGCCGCGCCTTGATCGACAGTGCCTTGGCGATCTCGACCATCTGCTGCTGCGCCAGCGACAGCGAGGCAACCGGCGTATCGGCGGAGAAATTGGCGCCGACGCGCTTCAGCAGTGGCGCCACCATTTCGCGCAGCTTGGCGCGGTCGACCAATCTCAGCGGCCCGCCGCGCAACGGCTCGCGGCCGAAGAAGATATTGGCGGCAACATCGAGGTTTTCGAAGAGATTGAGCTCCTGGTGGACGAAGGCGATGCCCGACCCCAGGCTGCCTTCGACGGTGAGCCCGTCATGCGCAACGCCGTCGACGGTGATGGCGCCGCTGTCCGGCCTGGTGACGCCGCCGAGGATCTTCATCAAGGTCGATTTGCCGGCGCCGTTTTCGCCGACCAGGCCGATCACCTCGCCCGGCCTGACTTCCATGGAAAAGCCGTCCAGCGCCACCACGCCCGGATAGGTCTTGCGCACGTTCTCGAGGCCGAGGAACGGGGTGGTTGCGACGATAGATGGGTCGGAATAATTCATCACGCCATATTTGATCAGGCTTGCCAGCAGCCGGTGGGCTACAGACTGACGGGCCTTGGCCGACCCGTCAACACGATCGCCGGCTCAAGGCGAACCCTGAGCCGGCGCAACTGCTCGTGGTCTCAGTTTCCGGACATCGCCTTCAGATTGGCGGCATAGGTGTCGACATCGTCCTTACCGATGATCTTGGTCGGGATGATGATCAGGCCGCCTTCCGGAATGCCTGATTTGTCGCCCTTGAGATAGGCGGCCATCAGCTTCATGCCCTGATAGGCCCATTCGAAGGGCTGCTGCACGACGGTGGCCGCCACGGTGCCTTCCTTGACGCCGCCCAGCGTGATCGGATCGTCATCGAAGCCGACGACGGTGATCGAGCCGAGCTTGCCGGCGTCGCGCAGCGCTTCATAGATGCGCGGCGTGTTGTAGGAATAGAAGCCGACCATGCAGGTGATGTCGGGGCTGGCGACCAGCGCGTCCTCGACATTCTTCTTGGCGCGCGCCTGGTCGATGTCGTCGCCGCGCACGTCCACCAGTTCGATCTTGCTGCCGGCGAGGCCGTCCTTCATGCCCTGGATGCGTTCCTTGGCATTGTCGGCGCCGAGCAGGCCGACGAAGCCGAGGCACTTGCCGCCGTCCGGCATCGCCTTCTTGGCGATCTCGGCCGCCTGCTTGCCGGCGTCGACATTGGACGAGCCGATATAGGCGACGCGCTTGGTCTGCGGGGCATCGGAGTCGGTGGTGAACAGCGCCGTTTCCGACGCGATCTTGTTCAGACCGTCGGTCGAGGTCTTGGGGTCGACGGCCGAGACCATGATGCCCTTGACGCCGGCGGTCACCAGATCGTCCATCAGCCGCTGCTGGATGGCGACCGAGGACTGCTCGGGATATTTGAGTTCGAGATTGTAGTCGGGCAATTCGGCCTGCGCCTTCTTGACGCCGGCTTCGGCGGCCTTCCAGAAATCGGAAGCGCCGTTGACGACGAAGGCCAGCGTCGGTTTGTCGTCGGCGCGCGCAATGGCTGTCGCGGTCAGGCCAAGCAGCAGGGCTGCGGTGGCCACGGATGCATGTCGTATCAAGGATTTCATGTTCAACCTCCCGTTTTGGCTCAGTCGTCGGACTGAACCGATCTTGCATTCACTGACTTGCCGCTCGCGATTTGGACGCCCTCCTCCTCAGGGGTTCCCGGCGCTGAAGAATGGCGTCGTCGGTCGCGATCACGGACTTTAGAGACTCATCCCGTGCTCGTAAATAGTCTGATTTGTCTGACATATCACATGTCCGAGACCAGGCTTGCGGAGGCAAACCCCGCTCGCCATCGGGCCATTCACGTGCACTTCTCGCCGCACGGGGTCCCACCTGACCGGACACGGCGGATTGACGTTACAGCGTCGTTTTGTATTAGTAAACACTATTAGCAGAGGTCTCGCGCGGACACTCGGCGTGGCCCTAGGTCTAGTTTGCCCGAACAGGTGCAGCACGGCTTCGCGCAAGCAGATGCCTTGCAGTCCTCGAATTTCACGCGGCCCGAAGCGGCATGGCGGCGAACTTCAAAGCTGCTAATAAAGATAAACGCCTTCGACTATTTCCATTGGTCGACGGCGCCACACCATCTTGTCGGTGTGGCAGGCTTGCGACTAGACAGGCTGGGGATTGGGACGCAATGCCATGAGCGAGACGAGGGATCCGGACGACACGGCGAAGCGGCGCAAGGCGCCGGCGAGAGCCGCCAAGGGCGGCCGCGTCACCATGACCGACATCGCCAGGGCAGCCGGTTGCTCGCAGGCGACCGTCTCTTTCGTGCTCAACGATTCGCCCGGCATCCGGCTGTCGCAGCAGACGCGCGAGCGGGTGATCGACGCCGCGCGCTCGCTCGGCTACGCAGCACCCGCCTTCTCGGCGCTGCGCAAACCTGTTCCCGCCTTCGATGGACTTGACGGTGTCATCGGTTTCGCTGTCGACCAGCTGGCGACAAGCCCGGAAGCCGTTGTCGCCATCGAGGGCGCGCGCCAGGCGTCGTGGAACGCCGGCAATGTGTTGCTCGTGGCGCAGACGATGGGCGACTCCGTCATGGAGCCGCGCGCCATTGCGGCGCTCACCAGGCGCGGCATCTCGGCGCTGGTCTACATGACCATCTTCACCCGCGAGATCACGGCACCGGACTTCCTCTACGGCCTCGACATCCCGGTCATCCTGCTCAACTGCTACACGGCCGATTATGCCTTCCCGGCCGTGGTGCCGTCCGAGATCGCCGGCGGCCAGAACTCGACCCGGCATCTGATCGGCCACGGCCACCGCCGCATCGCCACCATCACCGGCGAGCCGTGGATGCAGGCCGCGCAGGACCGCCTCAAAGGCTACCGCAGGGCGCTCGCCACCGCCGACATCCCGTTCGATCCCGAACTGGTGGTCGAGGGCGACTGGTCGGCGAGCGCCGGCTACGCGGCGACCGTGAAGCTTTTGGCGCTGAAAGAGCGTCCGACCGCTATCTTCTGCCAGAACGACCGCACGGCCATCGGCTGTTACGAAGCGCTGAAGGAGGCGGGCCTGCACATCCCGCAGGACATCTCCGTCGTCGGCTATGACGACGAGGAGATCGCCCGTCACCTGTTCCCGCCGCTGACGACATCGATCCTGCCGCACATGGCGATGGGCCAATGGGCGATCGAACAGCTCGAAGTGCCGCCGCCTGCCGGCCGCGGCCGCTATCCCATCACCAAGCTGGAATGCCCGCTGGTCGAGCGGGAGTCGGTGGCAGCTGTGGCTGGATAAAGCTGAACCAATCCATCCCGATGCAAATCGGGATGGGTCTGTTTGGTGGTTGCGCCTCAGGGCAGGGACTATCCGGGAACGTGCCGCGGTTAGAACCGCAAGACGACGAAGGAGCGCCTGCGATAGCAGCGCCGGCGCAGCCGGCCATGCCGCCAGAACGTGCGGCAGTGCCGTCTCCAGACATGCCGCCTGTGGTGGCGACGATGGTGCCATCGCCGATGCGAGATCTGCTCGACATCGCCAGCGCCTTCGTCGTCATCAAACGAATTGGCATCCTGCTTGTCGAGTTCATCGAGAATGCCGTTACCGACATTGGGAACCCCGGCCACGGCCTCGAGAGGCCGAACCGAGGTAGCAAGCGCCGCGGCCCCCGCAACGCCGAACAATGCTGTCAAGAATGATCGCCGATCCATCAAAACCTCCATCAGCAAGACAAGGCTAACATGACGAGCCTAACACAATGCAGCTAGAGCGGGTGATACAAAAGGCCAGAGGCGAATCTTCGAGCCGGCCCAACCGGGTGACCGGACGGACGGTAGAGGTCAGATTAAGGCCGCAACCGGGCGGCGCGCTTCCTTCGGCTCGGTGACCAAGCCATGCAGAATGCCGCCGATGAAAGCGCACAGCCTGACCGGTTCCGCCTTTCCGCGAAACGCTGAACCGCTCGGCAAAGCTCTCTCCCTAAGAATGCCCGCCACCTTGCGGCATTGGGGCTGGCTGAGAGACTGATGCCCCACGGCACATGCGATGTTGCGGTACTCAGCGCCGCGCCAATATCCGGCAGAGCTCCTTCAGGTCCCGGTCGTAGGTGCCCTTGCCGCTGAGCACGCTGGCGCAGCGTTTCTTCATCTTGGCGATCTGGCCGGCCGACATGGCGCTGATGGCAACCACCGCCGGTCGCGTCGGCACCGCCGGCGTGTTGGGATCCCGAGGGCTGGTGGGCGCGGTCGGTGCGCCAATGCCGACCCCGACCCCGGCCGTCACCCCATTGCCCACCCCGACACCGGCGCCGACCCCGACACCGCTGCCGACGGTTGCGCCGACCCCGACCCCGTCGCCCGTGCCCACCGTTGCGCCGACGGCGGCCGCAACGCCGCTGGTGCCGCCAACCGTAGCGCCGACACTGGCGGTGGTGCCGCTGGTGCCGCCGACCGTTGCTCCGGCATTGGCGCCCTTGCTGCCGCCGACCGAGACGCCGACGCCAAGCCCGCCGCCACTGCCGCCGACCGAGACGCCCACCCCACCGCTGCCGCCGATGCCCACACTGAGCCCGCCCGCGCCAGCCGGAAAGCACAAAGCCACGGCAACAGCGCCACCGGCCAAGGCCTTTGTTAAACTTTTAAAGAAATCCATAATGACGCTCCCCGTGTTGGTTGCCTGGACGCAGGTTGAACAGCATCCGTTACCAATATGATTACGCGAGTGCAGCGTTTTTAGTTTCTGCAAGAATAGGTAGTATTGGGAATCGTTGTTATGGCTTCTTGCGGCGACCGGAATATATATTTTGGAATTGGCGGAAAAAATCGAGGATTTGCGGTTAGACTCGGAACCTTAGACAGGCAGGACGAGTGCTCGCATGCGGGAATTTGCCGGGCGCATGCCTCAGGCCGTCTTGCGAAGCCGCTTCCCTAGGCTGCGGTGGAGAATGGACCCTCGAGAATGGGCTCGTGCTGGGGAAAGGGGACGACCCAAGAAACCCGCGACGATCTCCACCGATGTCGGGCGCGTTGTGCGTCACATCGTTCCGCTGCTCGCAGTCGACGGCGTCAGCGCTACCCTTGCGGGCATACCTTCGCCCCGTTTGGCGTTTCTGCCCTTTGGATCGGATGCCGATCGTCCGCTGGCGTTTCGAATCTCTTCAACTTACGCCGAGTTTCGCAAATCCACTTTCATCCCGGCTAACGTTCGAAGGGTTCGCCAAGCGAGGCGACACCGTTCAGCCTGAGCAAGCGGCGGTCCGCCGAGATGACACCGAGCACGACGATCGTAACGAGATAGGGAAGGCTGGAAAGCAGTTGCGATGGCAAGTCCAGACCGGTCGCCTGGGCGGCGAGGCTCATCAGCGAAACCGCGCCGAAGAGGCAGGCACCCAGGAAGATGCGGCCAGCGAGCCACGTACCAAAGACAACGAGTGCGATCGCGATCCAGCCACGTCCGGCAATCATACCGTCCGCCCAAAGGGGCGTGTACACCGCCGCCGCATAGGCGCCGGCAAAACCCGCCATCATGCCACCAAAAGCTATGGCCGCGACACGGATAGCGATGACCGGATGGCCGATGGCGTGGGCTGCCTTGGGATTCTCGCCGATTGCCCTCACGACAAGGCCGACTCTCGTATAGGCAAACATCGCCCAGATCGCAAACGTCACGGCAAGGGAAAGCCATACGACGACGTCCTGGACAAACAGCCTGCCGACTACCGGGATTTCCGAGAGGCCGGGAAAGACAAGTTTCGGGAGCCCCTTCACCGTCAAGCTCTCGTAGCTTTTGCCGAACAGCGCCGAAAGGCCTTGGCCGAGAATGCCGATCGCAAGGCCTGTCGCGACCTGGTTTGCCCGGAATCCGAGTGCCAGCACTGCAAAGACGAGGGACAGGACGGCGCTACCGAGGCCGGCGGCAACGAACCCCAGCAGGTGTCCACCGCCGTGGTAGACGACGATGAACGCGAGCACCGCGCCGAGGGCCATCAGGCCCTCTACGCCGAGGTTAAGAACACCGGCGCGCTCGACCACCAACTCGCCGAGTGCGGCAAGGAGAAAGGGGGTTGCCGCTGCGAGCATGCCCGAAATAATGAACTCGACGGCGTTCATGGCTGGCTCAGGTGATGGGGGCGGCGCCACTCGATGCGGTAGCGCACGAAGGCCACAGCGCCGAGATAGGCGAGCAGCAAGCTGCCTTGGAAGACGCGGACGGCGGCGATCGGCAGGTTTGCCGACACCATCGCATTGTCGCCGCCGATATAGAGGACAGCCATAAAGAGCGCGGAAAAGATGATGCCGACTGGATGCAAGCCGCCGAGATAGGCGACAATGATGGCCGCATAACCGTAGCCGGTCGAGATCGAGCGCTGCAGCTGGCCGAGCGGACCCGCGACTTCCGCCGCGCCTGCCAGTCCCGCCGCCATGCCACCGATCAGAAGCGACAGCCAAATCGCACGCCCTTCGCTGAAGCCGGCGTAACCGGCCGCGCGCGGGGCAAGGCCGCCGACCTTGAGCTTATACCCCATGAAGCTTCGCTGCATGAAAACCCAGGCCACCAGCGAGAGCGCAAGTGTGATGAGCAGCGAGACGTTGACGCGGGTACCGGTGATCAGGGTCGGCACCATCGCGTCGTTCTGAAACATGACGGATTGTGGGAAATTGAAGCCGGCCGGGTCCTTCCATGGGCCGAGCAGCAGGTAGTTGAGGACTTGCGCCGCAACGAGGCTCAGCATCAAGGAGACCAGGATCTCGTTCGCATTGAGCCTGACGCGCCAGAAGGCGGTGATAGATGCCCAAAGTGCACCGCCGAGGGCACCGAGAAGCAGCATCAGCGGCCAGATCCACTGCCCGGTCGCCTGCGGAAACCAGACGGGGATCGCCGAGGCGAAAATAGCGCCCAGGATAAACTGGCCCTCCGCGCCGATGTTGAACACTTTTGCGCGGAAACCGATCGCCAGCCCCTGAGCAATGAGGAGAAGGGGCCCCGCCTTCAGCAGCACCTCCGCAAACGATGCCCAGGAGAGGAACGGCTCGAGAAGCATCGCGTACAGGACGGCCGCCGGATCTCGGCCTATCAGCACATAAAGGCCCAGATTGAGGATGATCGCCATGCCAAGCGCGACAGCCGGGGCCAGCATGGCCGCGACGTGCGAGGCATGCTCCCGGCGGACGAGCGCGGGGAGGAACGGCGCGGCCCAAACGCTCATGCAGGAACCTTCTCTGGCGAGGCATGTGCTCCGATCATGTATCTGCCGATGTCTTCGGGGCGCGTGTCCCGCGTGACCAGAGGCGGACTCAGCATTCCATGATGGAGCACCTGGATGAAATCGCAGAGTTCGAAAAGTTCCTCGAGTTCCTCGGAAATTACGAGGATCGCCACGCCCAGGTTGCGCAACGCGATGAGCCGCCTTCTGATGGCGGATGCAGCGCCAATGTCTACACCCCAGGTTGGCTGCGCCACGAAAAGCAGTTTTGGCGACAGCATCATCTCGCGACCGACGATGAATTTCTGCAAGTTGCCGCCGGACAGCGAGCCCGCTTCGGCATCCGGGCCGGAGGCGCGGACGTCGTACCGACGGATGCATTCGCTGGTGAAAGCCGTCGCTCCGGCGCTGTTGATGAGGCCGCGCCTCACGAGATCGAAAGGATGGGCGGTAAGAACGGTGTTGAGCACGAGCGACATTTCAGGGACCGCGCCGCGTCCCAGCCGGTCTTCGGGCACGAAGGCGAAGCCAAATCTCCTGCGCGCGGCCGCATCGAGTGTGCCTACGTCGCGGCCCATCATGTAGATCCGGTCGCGTTGTTCCTTCAGCAGCATCGCTTCGCCCGAGATGAGCGCGGCAAGCTCGCCTTGGCCATTGCCCGATATTCCGGCTATGCCAAGGATCTCGCCTGATCGTACCGTGAGGCTGATGCCGGAGAGCGGCGTGGCAAAGGGGTCGTCCGGCGTGTAGTCCATGTCGATTATTTCCAGCCGCTTCTCCCCCTCGGGCATGGCCAACGCGGGCATCACCTCGGGCATGTCGCGGCCGATCATCATCCGGGCGAGGTCGTGCGCATCATAGTCGCGCGGGTCGACGGTGCCGATAACGCGCCCTCCACGCAAGACCGTCGCCTGGTCACAGATCGTGCGAATTTCCTCCAGTTTGTGGGAGATGAACAGGATGGACACGCCGCGG
This sequence comes from Mesorhizobium sp. M0317, assembly GCF_040321555.1. Taxonomy (NCBI): domain Bacteria; kingdom Pseudomonadati; phylum Pseudomonadota; class Alphaproteobacteria; order Hyphomicrobiales; family Phyllobacteriaceae; genus Mesorhizobium; species Mesorhizobium sp. M0317. The sequence continues at coordinate 70,945 of NZ_JAMYRV010000025.1, forward strand.
TCGCGAAGGCGCCTGAGCGTGTCGAACAGCTTCTTCACCGCCTGCGGCGGCAAGACCGAGGTCGGCTCGTCGAGAATGAGCAGCTTCGGGTCCGTCATCAGGCAGCGGATGATCTCCACCCGCTGCCGTTCGCCGACCGAGAGCGCGTGCACATCGGCGAGAGGATCTACTTCAAGGCCGAAATCCTGGCCGAGGCTGCGGATGCGCCCGGCCAGCTCCGCCTTGCCGCCGGGGACGACGAGCTGGATGTTCTCGACGACAGTCAGCGTCTCGAACAGCGAGAAATGCTGAAAGACCATGCCGATGCCCCTGCGCCGTGCCTCAGCCGGCGAGGCAAGGCGCAGAGGCTCTCCGTTCCAGACGACGGTGCCTTCGTCCGGCTGTTCAACGCCATAGATGAGCTTCATCAGCGTCGATTTGCCCGCCCCATTCTCCCCGAGGATCGCATGGATCGATTGGGGCGCCACGTCCAGATCGATGGCTTCGTTAGCCCGGATCTGGCCGTAGCTCTTCGAGATGCCGCGGAGCGACAGAAGGGGCGGGGTCATGACTTACTTCGGCAGTGGTGTGGTGACACCCTTGACGTGCCAGTCCATCGCGACGATCTCGGGATCCGCTATCGTCGCACCGGCGGCGGCGGCTTCGCTGCCGTCGGCCTTGGTGATTGGACCTGTGAAGGGCGAGAAGCTGCCGTCGGCGATCCTCGCCGCCACTTCCTTGATCTTCGTCATCGTGTCGGCTGGGATATCTGAGTTCCAGTCCACGACCTCCACCACCTTTTCCGCGACGCCGAGGAAGGTGTTGGCGCCCTTGAAAGTTCCGGCGAGATGGGCATCCACGGAAGCCTTGAAGAAGGGCGACCAGTCCGTCGCGATGCAGCCGAGATATTTCTTCGGTGCATATTTCTTCATCGACGAATTGAGGTTGAACGCATAGACGCCAGCCTCCTCGCAGGCCGAGATCACGGAGGGTGTGTCCTGCGCGTTCGAGAAGATCACGTCGCAGTTCTGTGCCATCAGCGCCTTGGCGGCTTCCTGTTCCTTGGCCGGGTCGAACCAGGAGTTCACCCAGACGACCGATACCTCGACATCGGGATTTACAGTCTGTGCGCCGAGCGTGAATGCGTTGATCGAGGTGATCAGCTCCGGAATGGCGAAGGCCGAGACGGAGCCGAGCTTGCCGGTCTTGGAAAGAGCTGCGGCGGCTATGCCGAGCAGGTAAGTGCCCTGGAAATACTTCGCCGCGAAGGGCGAGAAATTCGGCGCGGTCTGGAAGCCGGAGGCATGCAGCACGGTGACCCCAGGATCGCGGCGGGCGATCTGTAGTGCACCATTCTGGTAGCCGAATGAGCCGGCGATCAGGAACTTGTTACCGTCGGCGACGGTCTTGTTCATGATCCGGTCGGCGTCCGGCCCTTCGGCGATGTTCTCGATGACGGTGATCTTCACCTTGTCGCCGTAGGCGGCCTTGACCGGCTCGAGGCCGGCGGCGAGCGCATGGCCCCAGCCGACATCGCCGACCGGCGACGGGAGCACGAGCGTGATACCGAGCGGCTCGTCGGCCGCAAAGGCGGGACGGCTGCCAAGCGCGCCGGCAAGCCCTGTCGCGGCAAGGCCCTTCATCAGAGTTCTGCGGGTCAGATAGTTCAGCATGTCAGTTCCCCTGTCTTAAGTTGTTAGAATTCCACCGCGGCAAAGGCGGCTTCCGCGTCCGCAGCAAGCCGGGCCTCGTTCAGCCCGGTAAACGCACCCTTCTCCCAGACGATGCGGCCGTTGATCATGGTCATGTCGGTGGGCATGCCGATACCGACCTTGGCGATCAGGCTCAATGGATCGTGGCGCGTGCCGACATAATCCATGCGGCGCGTGTCGATCGCGAAGAGGTCGGCGGCCATGCCGGGCGACAGTCGGCCGATGTCATTGCGGCCCAGAAGCGCGGCCCCGCCCGTTGTCGCATAGCCGAGGAAATCGACCGGCGCAGGCACGGGATGAGCGCGCGTCGAGGCCGCCAGGCATTGCAGCATGTAGGCGGAATGGATGCAGTGCATGAGGTTGGAATTGTCGTTCGAGGCAGCACCGTCGCAGCCGAGACCGACGCGCAGGCCAAAGGCGGACATGGCGGGAATATCAGTCACCTCCGCGCCCACCAGATAGACCGGCTCAGGGCAATGCGAGACACCGGTGCCGCTCGCCGCCATCAGCCGCAGTTCGTCATGCGTCAGCTCCCAGCAATGGGCATAGAAAGTGTCTCGGCCGGCAAATCCGAGGTCCTCGAGATAGTCCACCGTACGCATGCCATGGCGGGCCTCGATGATCGGGCTTTCGCCCTCGCCGACATGGGTGTGCATCCGCACCCCGCGATCACGCGCCAGCGAAACCGATTCCACGAAGGTCTCGCGGTAGCAGTTGACCGGCTGGCAGGGAGCGACCACGACCTGACGCATGCTGAAGGGACTGGTGTCGTGATAAGTGTCGATGAGGCGTGCGCAGTCGGCAATGAATTCGTCCGTGGTCTCCAGCATCTCGTCTGGAATGGTCGAGCCTTCCGATTTTGGCAGCGTGTTGCCGCCGCGGCCGGCATGGAAACGCATGCCGAGAAGATCGGCCGCTTCGAACTGCCGGTCGATGAGCCGTTTTCCGGCATGGCGCGGAAAATTGTACTGGTGGTCGAAGGCCGTCGTGCAACCGTGCTTTATCATCTCTGCCATCGCCGTGATCGAGGCGTGGTAGAAACAATCCTCGTTGAGCCGGGAGAAGATCGGATAGATCCGGTCGAGCCATTCGATGACCGACAGCTTCGTCCAGTCGAGTTCGGCACGGTTGCGCACAAAGCACTGAAAGAAGTGATGGTGCGTGTTGACGAGGCCGGGATAGACGAACCAGCCGTCGGCGTCCTGCACGATAGTACCGGCCGGCAACTCGCTTCTGTGCAGGCCTTGCCCGATTGCCTCGATCTGCGGGCCATTCGTCAGCACATCGACATTGCGCCGGACGCTCGGACCCCTGCCCTCGTCGGTGATGACCGCTGCGCAATTCTTCAGGAGATAGCCGGTCACCTCACGCCTCGTCCAGCATGGGTCGCGGTTCGGGCTTCAACTCGTGCAGCCGGTGGATACCGGGCATTTCGATGAAATTGTCGAGGCTGCGGAGCGCTCGCGACCAGAGCCGGATCGTGGGATACGGATCGAGGGAAACGCCGCCGTCGGGCGCGAGCGCGACGTAGGGAAAGCAAGCAATGTCGGCAATCGTCGGCCGGTCGGATGCGAGAAACCGATCGCCACGCATTTTTTGTTCGAAGAGGCCGGCTTCCAGCTCACGTAGTGCCGCTATGCCATTGGCCTGAAGCGCACCGATGTCACCGGGACGCAGCAGCATCTCATGCAGGCGCGCGCCGCCGAGGTTGGCGGTCAGCCTGTGCGAGAAGGAAAGCCATTGCTGGATGCGCGCCGTCTCCTCGGGGGCGCCGCTGCCGAGCCAGGCCGGTGCTGCCTTCGCGGCGAGATAGCCAAGCATGGCGGAAGACTCGGTCAGGATCAGGTCGCCGTCTTCAAGGATCGGGATGGAGCCTCCCGGATTAAGCGCCATAAGCTCGGGGCCACGATGCTCGGCGCCGGGATGGAAGTCGACCGGGCGGATTTCGAGCTTCACACCTGACAGCGTGGCCATCAGGCGCACCTTGTAGCAACTTGGGGAGAGGATGTAGTCGTAAAGCTTCATTGTGCCACCAATTGCGCGCCGTAGGTATAATTGTGGCGCTTCAGCCAGCGGCGATAGGCGACCGAGGTCAGGTCGGCGCGCGTGGGGATTTCCATGCCGGGATCGAGCGGCAGAAGACGCGGGATCTGGTTTTCGAGGATCGAGCGGTCCTGCAGGAAAATCGTCTGCTGGAAATGGATGAGATCGGTCAGTGGCGTCTCGTCATCGAAAAGCGCCATCCATGGCCAGACGTCGCAGAGATCCTCGGCAAGCGGCTGGACGAATAGCGCAATGACATCCCATTCGTCCGGGCGCGGCGGGCAGGTCTTGTAGAGGACTGAGCAGGTCGGAGCCGGCACGCGGTACATGTATTCCGTCGTGATACCTCCACTCGCGGATTTCGCCGCCTGCGGCTGGTAGAACTTCACCTGGGTCGCCCAGACCTCGTCCTCTTCCTCGCGGATCTCGACCTTGTAGTTTTCGACCTCGGTATGCGGCTCCGAGCCGAGGATGTCGGTATGGACGAAGGGGAAGTGTGCGATGTCGAGGAAGTTCTCGACGGCGCGGAGCGGCGAGCAGCGCACCCGCACCACGCCGACATCGACGAAGCGGCGCCCGGGCTGGTCTGCCTCGGGAATCGGAAAGACCGGTTTCTTCGGTTCGCCGAGCGACGACCAGATATGGCCATAGCGCACCGAAACCGGCAGCACGCGCCCGTTTTCGCCTGTCACTTTCGCCGCGCCATTGGCGTCGAGCGCAACCTTGATCGGCTCGTCCATCAGGGTGGTCTCGCGCCCATAGCGGTCGAGCCGGCTGAAAAGCCCGACCGGATACCATTCGTGGCGCATCGCATCGTCGATCATGGCACAGTCCCTTTCGCCTCGATCCCTTCGGCCATGCGCCGAAGGCTCTCGGCGGCTCGCGAGGCCGCGATGCGCTCGGACGCATCGCAATCGGCTGGAACAAGGACGTGGATCAGCGTCTCGCCGGCTTCCTGCGGGATAGGCAGCAGGCGGATTGCCGGCGCGCCGGGCGCCTGCCAGACGCATCCTTCAACGGTGGCCTTCGTACCGGCAGCGACAAAGAGCGCCGAACTTCCGGCGCGGGCCGTCAATGAACGGAGCGGGACGTAACCCTCAAAAAGGGGTGGCTTGCCGTCAGGCTCTCCATCCGCGACCCAGATGATCCCGCCGGCCTCTTCGACCAACCGGGTCGCAACGCGAATCGTCTCCGGCGGCGTGAGGCTGGGATGGGCAGGAATGCGCAGGCACTGACCGGCCTGCGAATAGGTCCAGCCGTGATAGATGCAGGAGAGCGCCTCGCCGCGCACGAAGCCATGGGAGAGGCGCATGCCGCGATGCGGACAGCGATCCGCCGATGCCGCCAAGCGCCCCGATTGGCTTCGCCAGAGGGCAATGGGACCGGCGGGCGTCCGCGCCGGCATTAGCTGTCCTGTTGGCAGATCCTGGGAAAGGGCGACCGGCACCCAGGTGTCCGTCTTGTCGGACAGCATGACCTTACTTTCCGTACTGATACTACTGTTTCCCGACCAGAGAGATGCCGGCGCAAGGAGTTGGCGAACCGCTCGATGCGGCTGACGTATGCATAATTATTTCGCAATTGCAATATTGATTAAATTAAGTGCAAACGGAGGGTAACCACACGCAAAGCTATATGTTTTTTTGCTCGACAGGCGCGCGGTCGATCGTCTCGACCCAGACTTCAATGGGCCCAAGCGAACATCCCATCTCCATCATGTCGATCAGTTCCGCCGCACCGGCAATATCGAGTTCGATGCGATCGGTGCTTGCATGAGCGATGTGGTGCGCGAGACCGAGCTTGGCCGCATGGCGCATGATCCAGGGCAGGAAGGACGCGGGTTCGAGGTGGCCGCGAATGGTCATCCGCTCATGCAAGCGGTGTTGACTTTGCTTTATCACGAACGGAACGCGCGCCTTGGTGTCACGGTCAGCAGCATAGCGTCTGACTGAACGGGCGGAAGTGGTAATCGACGCGCCAATAACACCGAATATCGACTGATCGCCCGTGCCTAGACCCGGGCACTCATGCATGTCGCCCAGAAGTGCCGAGGTTGTGGGACAACGACATGCATTAAACAAAGACTTTAAAGCGCGTCGCATGAATCCGTTCAGCGCGACGCTCTTTAGGGTTATCTGAGCTATTGTAATGCATCTGCCCTTCCCGAGAGATGGGTGACAGTTCATTCCGGAGACATGGGTTACACTTTCGGCCCTTTGCAAGGAGAGCAAGGTGCCTTGGAAGGAGTGTAACGTCATGGAAGAGCGGCTGAAGTTCATTGCCCGGCTGCTGGACGGCGAGAAGATGGCGGTGCTTTGCCGTGAGTTCGATATCTCGCGCAAGACCGGCTACAAGATCCTCACACGCTACAATGACAGTGGCCTTGAGGGGCTGACGGATCGATCACGCCGACCCTACCGCCACGCCAATCAGCTTCCGTTTCAAATCGAGAAGCTGATTGTGCGCCTCAAGCAAGACAAGCCGACCTGGGGTGCGCCAAAGATACGCGAACGGTTGGCCCGGCTGTATCCTGACGTTCACCGGCCTGCGATCTCGACGGTGCATGCGGTTCTCGACCGCCATGGCCTGGTCGAGCGCCGCAAGCGAAGGCGCAACAGGGCGATGGGAACACCACTTTCAAACGGCTATCGGCCCAACGATCTGTGGTGTGCCGACTACAAAGGCGAGTTCATGCTCGCCGATCGGCGCTATTGCTACCCGCTGACGATCACCGACTTCGCCAGCCGCTATCTCATCGCCTGCGAGGCGTTGTCGACTACCAAGGAAGCCTATGCCTTCACGGTGTTCGAGAGCGTTTTCAAAGAGTTCGGCCTGCCCAGCGCCATCAGGACCGACAACGGCGTTCCCTTTGCCAGCCCAAACGCGCTGTTCAATCTCAGCAAACTGTCGGTCTGGTGGCTGCGCCTGGGCATCGACATCGAGCGCATCCAGCCGGGCTGTCCGCAGCAGAACGGGCGCCATGAGCGCATGCACCTGACTCTCAAGAAGGAAACCACCAAACCGGCTGGCGCCAATTTCCTGCAGCAGCAGGCCAGGTTCGATGACTTCATCAATGAGTTCAACTCAGAACGCCCACATCAGGCGCTCGACATGGCCTGTCCAGCCGAGCGCTACACGCCGTCACCGCGCATCTATGCCGGCCTGCCGGATCTCGATTATCCGTTTCACGACAAGGCCGTCACCGTCACCACCTGCGGCCGCATCTGCTACAATCGCAAGAAGATCAACCTCAGCCTCGTCTTTGCCGCCAGACCGTCGGCATCAAACAGGTCGAGGACCATATCTGGCTGGCTTCCTTCATGGATTATGATTTGGGCTACTTCGATGATGAGACATGCAGGCTCGAACCACTCCAAAACCCCTTCGGGCCAAAAGTGTTACCCATGTCTCCGATATAAACCGTAACCTATGTGTCCGGAATGGACCCTCGGTAAGCTGGCGCACCCGACAGGATTCGAACCTGTGACCTCTGCCTTCGGAGGGCAGCGCTCTATCCAGCTGAGCTACGGGTGCCTTCAGGGAACCTGAAAACGAACCAGCCGATAGGCCGGCCAGCCACGGCTTCTTAGCGGAAGCCGGCGCGGGCTTCAACGGGCAATTGGCGTGGCGATATTTTCGAAGCCACGTCGCGCGGCTCGGCAACTTCGCGTCCGCCTTGCAGCCTCAGCCCGGGACTCACCCCGCCACCTCCACCTTCGCCACCCGCCTGCGCACCCTGCGCGGCGCCCGCTTCGCCTTCTTCGCGCCGGTCAGTTCGTGCATCGCATCCAGCTGCATCTGCTGCATTTCGGCCAGCCGCGTCCATTGGCGCGAGATCAGATAGTCGAGCTTTTCGTGCAAATGGCGCACTTCCAGCTCGGCTTTCAGGTTCACCCGGTAGTCGTTGAACGAGCGCAGGCGGTCCTTGGCCTCCGTCCGTCTCTGGCTCATCATGATGATCGGCGCCTGGATGGCGGCGATACAGGAGAGCAGCAGGTTGAGCAGGATGAAGGGGTAGGGGTCGAAGGCGCTGCTCACGCCCGCGATCAAATTGATGCCGATCCACACCGCAAGCACGCTGCCGAACGAGATCAGGAACCACCAGCTGCCGCCGAAAGCCGCCATGTTGTCGGAGACGCGGTCGGCGAACGAGCGGTGCTCCTCGAACTCCTCTTCCGAGTTTTCCGAAATCGTGTCCTGCCTGGCGATCGATTCGACCACCTGGCGGTCGAGCTCGGAGAATTCGCCATGCTCCTGCTGCAGCAGCTCCTCCATGTAGCGCATGCGGTAGCGGCCGAGCTCCTCCCGGCTGATGCGGGCGCCGCGCGGCAGGTCGGGATGATCGGAGCGGATGCGGTCGGCCAGGCTCGGCCTGAGGTCGTCGATGCGCACCAGGTCACGCTTGCGAAACTTTCTACCTGATATCGCCGACGGTTTTCGCTTCGGCTTCAGGCGGCCATGGGGTTCGGAGTCCGGCACATCGGGCGCTTCCAGCGCCTCGTCGGTCGCCAGCTCGGCGTCGTGGTCGGTCGGCGCCTCGAAATACTCGCCGCCGCTGTCGTTTTCATTGGCGGCCTGTTCGGATGGTTTTGGGCTCATGATGCCGGCTCCTGCTGTCGCGCCCACGATACGCCAAGCCGGCACGCCATAGCCACTGTGGCGGTGAAGATTGGGGGCTTGTGCATGCTTGTGATGAATGCCTGCTGCAATTGCCTGTGGCAGCGCAGCCCCCCGGGGCCTCGCTCGCCTGCTGCTCGGCAACCAGACCGCCGAAGTGCTGTTGCCGACGGAGGTCGCGCCTGCTGCAGAGTTAAGATGAGGCAGCGATCCTTCACGACCCCCCTCTGTCCTGCCGGACATCTCCCCCTCAAGGGGGGAGATCAGATGTCGCCATGGCTTCGCCAAACACGAAAAAGAGGCGAGACGCCGAAGCTGCTAATCTCCCCACTTGAGGGGGAGATGGCCGGCAGGCCAGAGGGGGGTGCTGTCCCGCCGGCGTTTCAGAGTTCCTCCACCCAACGACGGGTTCTATTGCGGCGGTAAACCAGGCAACTGCGACCCCTGCGCCGGCAAACCAGGCGGCGGCAGGCCGGGCGACGCGGCCGGCTGATCTCCCGCAAACATCAGCCGCGTCTTCGTATCGGCCATGGCGGGCGACAGACTGCGCTGGATCAGCGCTTCGACATGGTCGTTGCGCTGCCTAGCGCTGTCGGCGCCCATCACCACCACGATCAGATGCCGGCCGTCGGCATTGTAGGACGTGACGATATTGTAACCGGATGCCCTGATATAGCCGGTCTTGATGCCGTCGACGCCGCGCACCCGGCCGAGCATGTCGTTGTGGCCGCGCACCAGCCGGCCGCGGAACATGAAGTCGCTTTCGGAGAAATAGTGGAACTGCTGCGGGAAGCGGGCGCGCAGCGCCATCCCCAGCGTCGCCATGTCGCGCGCCGATGTGTGCTGGCCATCGTCGGGCAGGCCGGAGGCATTGCGGAAGACGGTGCTGCTCATGCCGATCTGGCGCGCCTTGGACGTCATCATGGCGGCGAACTGGTCCTCCGAGCCGCCGAGATATTCGCCCACCGCCACCGCCACGTCATTGGCCGACTTGACCACGATCGCCCGGATCGCCGAATCGACATCGATGCTCTCGCCGCGCTTGAAGCGCAATTTGGTCGGCGGCTGCCGGGCGGCATTGTCGGAGACCGGGATCTGCGTTTCCTTCGAGACGCGGCCGGACTCCAGCGCCTCGAACAGCAGGTACAGCGTCATCATCTTGGTCAGCGACGCCGGATAGCGTTGCGCCCTCGAACTGACTTCGAACAGCGTCTTGCCACTGCCGGCATCGATTACGATGGCGGCATATTTCTCCTGTGGCGCCGGCACCGCCAGCACGCTGTCGGGCGGCGCGGTGGTGCTGCAGCCGGCAACGAAGACGAGCAGCAGCAAGGCCGCGACGAATTTTTGTATGAGGGAGGGGAAATGGAAGTTTGGCAAGGCAAGTCCGGCGTTGCTGAGAGGGCCGGAACCTAGCCTAACCCATTGTGTTCGTCCATTTGGTTAACGGCGGAGCTGCCGATGACGCTGCCAATCTCCCCCGCAAGGGGGGAGATCAGATGTCGCTTCGGCTTCGCCAACCATCGGCGCTGAAACGGCAACCTCCCGAAATCGCCTGCTTCCTGTCCTGTTTTGCCTGCGGGGTCGCGGTGCTGCTATAGAGGCGGCAATTGATTGGGGGAATTGACAAGGACCGGTGACAGCGGCGCGGCAGCGCCATCTCTTATCAGGGCTTCGCTCAGCCGCACCGGCAAATGGGCCGGCAGCGTCGCTTTCATCGGCGGCGCCGCATCCGACATCCTCAATCCGCTGGCGCCGTTCGCCGCCTATATCGCGCTGGTCGCTTCGGTTGCCGCCGCCGTCATCGCCATTGCCATCGTTCTGCGGCTGGTGCTGGCCGCCAAGGCGCTGCCGGCGCTGATCTTTGCCACCAGCGCTGCCGCCGTCGCCGGCGGCGTCTATGGCCTGCAGCAGCAGTCCAATTCGCAGAACGGTGTGATCGCCGGCCTGGTGCCGGCCATCGCCCAGTTGCAGCAGCAGATGGGCATCGTCTCGGCCAGGGTGGCCAGGATCGAGCAAACGGTAACCGAGACGAAGCTGGCGGTCGACCAGGTCAAGCAATCGACCGACGCGGTGGCGAAGAAGACCGAGGAAATTGCGTCGACCCAGCAGCAGCAGGCTGAGCAGGGCGCGCAGACGCAAAAGTCGGTAGAGGCGGTCAAGCAGACGACCGAAACGCTCGCTGCCGGCCAGCAGAAACAGGCCGAGCAGGCGGATAAGCTTCAGGCGACCACCGAGCAGATCGCCGCCTCGATCGACACCATCGCCAAGGGCTTTGCCGCATTGGCCGCGCAGGGCGGGACGATCGCCGAGCCGAAGCGGCCGGACGAATTCTATCACAATGCCCGCGTCTACGAGCTTTCCGGCGACATGCTGAATGCGCGGCGCTCCTATCTCGCTTTCGCCGGTTTCGACGTCGACGCCGTCGATCCCTACACACGCTTCGCCACCCTGCTGCGCGTGCAGGACGGCAAGGCCGGCGCCCGCGAAGTGTTCGGCGCCCTGGCCGACAAGGCCAAGGCGCTGTCGATCAAGCTGGTCCATATCCTGCAGTTCGACGATGCCCAGCGTCTCGACAAGCTCAACGCCTTCATCGCCGCCAATCCGGATTTCGCACCGGCCTATTACCTGCTCGCGCAGGAGTTTTCCGAGGATCGCCTCGGCGTCCAGTCGCTGTCCGACAAGCGCAGCGAGGCCGAGGCGCTGACCAGGTTCGTCTCCTATGAAAAGGAAGGCGGGCTGCTCAAATATTTCGTCGACCAGACGCAGCTCGCCGACTGGCTCGACCGCAGCCGTACCCGCCTGACGGCGCTTGGCGACGTGCTCGACCCAGCACGCTTTGCCCCGACGCTGACGCCGATGCGCTCCAATGCCGGCTGGACGATCTCCATCTCGCTGCCCGAGGCCGCGACCGGCATTTCCTGGCGCATGGGTGTGTCAGGTCCGTTCACCGACACCGGGCTGATGGCGATGAACGACCAGCGCACCGGCAAGCCGATGCCCAATCCGAGCTTCGAATTGCCCGACAGCACCACGGCCACCACCATCGGGGTCAAATATCTCGATCTCAGGGGCCGCGAGACCGGGCCGTTCGACATAAGTTTCGATCCGGACGCGGCGCTGCAACAGGGCAACAAACAGATCCTCGACCAGTTCTGGACGTCGTGGATCGCCTTCGACGCCAGCGGCAATCACGGCCTGGTCTATTTCTCCCAGATGCTGTCATTCCGCTGCGGCATCAAGGAGGTGCGCTACAGCCTGAACGGCACGGCGCTCGACAAGGAGATCAAGCTGCCGCCTTGCGACAAGAAGGACCCCTACGCCATTCCTTATGACTACCAGCCTTACTTCAAGGTCGCCGACAACGTGACATCGATGGCGGTGCAGGTCACCTACACCGACGGCACCAAGTCGCCGGTCCGGGAGTACAAACGGCAGTAGGCGTCCACCCTTCCCCTTGTGGGGAGGGTCGATCCGCGTAGCGGATCGGGGTGGGGGTCCTTGTAGGGCGCTACCCCCGCCCCGTCGAACAATCTCCGCTTCGCGTCGAGCGCTCGCCGACCCTCCCCACAAGGGGGAGGGTAAAAATCGCCCTGATGCAAAATGCCGGTCGCTGTGCTTGCGCATCCGTCACGGAGCGGGTTTGTTCGCTGCCATCAGAATCAGCAGGTGCGCGGATGGATACGGTCACGATCAAGGCAAAGGGCATTTCGGTCACGCTCGATCTCACTGTCGGCCATATCGCCGACATGACGGTCGACAGCGATGGCCGCCAGCTGAAGCCGCTGCACCGCGCGCCCTGGATCGATGCCGGCGAGACGCTGCCGCCGGATCTGCCTCAAGGCACGGTGCGGCTGTCTGGCGATTTCCTATGCGCACCGTTTTCGGCCAGCGACATCGAAGCCGCACCGCTGCATGGCTGGCCGGCCAACAGCGCCTGGGATGTCACCGCCAGCGAAGCGACATCCGACGGCTGGCGGGCCGTCTTCCGGTTGCGCCGCACGGTGATGGGCGCGACGGTCGACAAGATCTTCACGCTCCGCAACAGTCATCCCTTTCTCTATCAGGAGCATGTCTTCTCCGGCGGTTCCGGCGCGGTCTCCGCCGCCCACCATCCGATGGCGGCGATGCGCGATGGCGGCCGGCTCGCCTTCTCGCCGAAGCGCTTTGCCGGGACACTGGACGCACCGCTGGAGCCCGATCCGGCCCGCGGTCGCTTCAAGCTTTCCTATCCCGCCCGCTCGACCGATCTGACGCGCTTTCCAGCCACTGGCGGCGGCACGCTCGATCTCACCGACTACCGCATGGAGGATGAGCGCGAGGATTTCATCACCCTGGTCGAAGCCGATCATGACGGTCCGGGCTGGACGGCGCTGGCGCGCCGGGCCGAACAGGATCTGGTGCTGGTGCTGAAGAACCCGGCGGAGCTTCCGGTCACCATGCTGTGGTTCAGCAATGGCGGCCGCGACTACGCGCCGTGGAGCAGCCGCCATCGCGGCGTGCTCGGCATCGAGGACGGCCGCGCCGCCATCGGCCATGCCGCATCGATCGACGACAATTGGCTGAAGCGCGAAGGGGTCGCGACCGCTTTTACCCTCGGCGGCGAAGTCTCCTTCCGCCATGTCATCGGCGCGCTGCCGCAGGCAAACGGCGAGCCGCCGCGCGATATCGGGACAGCCTCAGGTCACATGCGTCTCACCGGAGCCGATGGTTCGACCCGCGATGTCAGGTTCGACAGCGATTTCCTGCGGATCGGCCAGCCCGGCTGATTTTCGAACGCTGGCCCTGCCCCTCACCTGCCTGCCGGCATCCTCGACACACGGCACATGGAGCTTGTCCGCCGCACCGCCGCGCCAACCAATCTGCTTGGCGCTGCGGCGGACGCATAGGGGGAGAAGTGTTACCCATCTATCGGCTGGACACCGGCAGGGCAACGAGGGGCGGCGCTGACGTGGCGGATGTCGTGAGATTGCCCAAATCGCGGTTTGAAATTTCCTCAAACTGCCGACAAGATGCAAAGCATAGCTGGAAGCGCCCAATGTCCGAAATCGCCCATCTCGCCGCCACCATCTTCAAGCGCGCCGGCAAGGCGAAACGCTTCATCGTCGCCATTGCCGGCCCGCCCGGCGCCGGCAAGTCGACGCTCTCGGCCGGCCTGCATGATCTGCTGCCGGAGGGCGCGGCTGAAGTCGTGCCGATGGACGGCTTCCACTATGACGACATCGTACTCGACCAGCGCGGCCTGCGGCCAAGAAAGGGGGCGCCGGAGACTTTCGACTTCGCCGGCTTCGAGACGCTGTTGAAGCGCATCCGTTCGGGCGAGCCCGACATCGCCATTCCGGTGTTCGACCGCAGCATGGAATTGTCGCGCGCCGCCGCCTCCATCGTTGCCGCCGAAACCAAGTTCATCCTGGTCGAAGGCAATTACCTCCTGCTCGACGAGGAGCCGTGGTCGCGGCTGGCGCCGCTGTTCGACTTCACCATCTTTGTCGATGTGCCGCGTGCCGAACTCGAGCGCCGCCTTTTGGTGCGCTGGCACGAGCATGGCCGCTCCGACGAAGACGCCCGCGCCTGGATCGCTTCCAACGACATGCCCAACATCGATCGCGTGCTCGGCCGTCGCAGGTCCGCCGACCTGGTTGTTGGCGATCCCGCATAGTTCGCTGGACTTCGGAACGGGAACCTTAAGACTTTCAGGTCGTTATCTCTCATCGGCAATCGTGCCGCCGTGAGGGAACCGTCAGATGGCAACCAAGGCAAAAACACCCGCCAAGAGCAAGACCGCTCAACCCAAAGCCAGCCAGGCAAAGGCCACGCAGGCCAAGGCAGGCGCCGGCCCGGCGATCGCCGAGCGGTCCAAGGACGCAAAGCCGGCTTTCGGCAAAGCGGCGCCAAAGAAGGTAGAACCGGTCGCGACGGCGAAGGTGGCGGCGAAAACCGCCAAACCCAAGAAGCCGGCAAGCCGCGGCTCGATGGCCGGCGGGGCCATGCGCACGGTCAAGGCGACCGCCAATGTCGCCGCTGGTGCGGTGGCGGCGACAGCCAGGGGCGCCGCGTCGCTCGCTGCGTCCGTCATCGGCAAGGGCGGCTCGAAAAGCAAGGCCAAGGCGAAATAGACCTGGTTGCTTCGGCCGGCCGAGGTCAATTCCTGGCGGGGATGGTCAGGCCGCGTTGCACCGCGGGCCGCGCCAGCCCGCGCTCCAGCCATGCCGCGACGGTGGGGAAGTCGTCGAAGCCGACGAGTTCGCGCGCCTCGTAGAAGCCGATCAGATTGCGCACCCAGCCCAGCATCGAAATGTCGGCGATCGTATAGTCGTCGTCCATGATCCAGGTTCGACCCTTCAGCCGCGTCTCCAGCACCCCGATCAGCCGCCGCGATTCATTGCGGTAGCGATCCAGCGGCCGCTTGTCGGCGATCTCGCGCCCGGCGAATTTATTGAAAAACCCGACCTGTCCGAAAATCGGTCCGATCGCCGCCATCTGGAAGAACACCCATTGGATGGTCTCGTAGCGCCGCGCCGGATCGACCGGGATCAGCTTGCCGGTCTTGTCGGTGAGGTAAAGCAGGATGGCGCCGGATTCGAACAGGCCGAGCGGCTTGCCGCCCGGACCGTCGGGGTCGATGATCGCGGGTATCTTGCCGTTCGGGTTCAGCGACAGGAATTCCTGCGTCCAGCTCTGGTCCTTGCCGATATCCACCAGATGCGCCTCGTAGGGCAGGCCGAGTTCTTCCAGCGCGATCGAGACTTTCACCCCATTCGGCGTCGTCGCGGAATAGAGCTGCAGGCGGTCGGGGTGGCTGGCCGGCCAGCGCTTGGTGATCGGAAAGGCGGACAGGTCGGTCATCGAAAGCTCCGGTCGGGAATTTGGCGCGGTATCGCGCCATTTGGCGTGTTGCGAAGGATTATCCTCGGCATCTTTGCCGATCAACCGGCCGACGGTGCACACACCGTCTTCGCAGTCATGCAGGGCCAGTCGCTCAGGGGCCAGTCGCTTGCCGTCAGACCGCCTTGAACGCCACCACGGCATTGGTGCCGCCGAAGGCAAAACCGTTGCTGATTGCGGCGCGCACCTTGCGCTCGCGCGCCACATTCGGCGTGATGTCGAGATCGCAGTCGGGGTCGGCCTGCCGGAAATTGGCCGTCGGCGGCACGATGCCTTCGCGGATCGCCATCACGCAGGCGATCATTTCCAGGCCGCCCGAGGCGCCGAGGCAATGGGCATGCATGGACTTGGTCGACGACACCGACAGCTTGTAGGCATGGTCGCCGAAGACGCGCTTGATTGCCGCCGTCTCGATCTGGTCGTTGGCCTTGGTGCCGGTGCCGTGGGCGTTGAGATAATCGACGTCCTCGGGATTGAGCCCGGCGTCCGCCAGGCAGGCGCGCATCGCCGCAGTCGGTCCCTCGACAGTCGGCGCGACGATATCGGAAGCGTCGGCGGAAAGGCCGGCTCCGGCAAATTCGGCCAGAATGGTAGCGCCGCGCGCCATGGCGTGTTCATACGTTTCCAGCACCGCCATTCCAGCACCTTCGCCGAGCGACAGGCCCTGGCGATCGGCTGAGAACGGCCGGCAGGTATCGGGCGCCAGCACCCGCAGGGCCTCCCAGCCTTTCAGGATGCCCCAGAGCAGCGGCGCGTCGGTGCCGCCGGCGACCATGACATCGGCGCGGCCGAGCCGGATCTGGTCGACCGCCGAGGCAAAGGCATGATTCGACGACGAACAGGCCGAAGTGACGCCGAACACCGGCCCGCGCAGGCCGAGATTCATACTGACATGGCCGGACGCCGCACTCGGCATCACTTTTGGCACGGTGAAGATGCCGGCCCGGTTCTTGCCGTCGACCAGGATGGCGCGGTAGTTCTCCTCGATCGCCTCCCAGCCGCAGACGCCGACGCCGACGACCGCGCCCATCCGGTAGGTGGTTGCTTCATTCGATGTCAGGCCGGCATGCTGCATGGCTTCGCGCGCGGCAATCGTCGCCAAAAGGCTGAAGCGGTCCATCGACACGGTCTGCTTGTGGCTGATGCCATGGTCGGGCAGCGTCTTGATTTCGCAGCCGACCTTGACCTTCAAATCATGCAAACCGGGATTGCTGATTTGACCGATGGCCGATCGGCCGGCCCGCATTTCGTTCCAGATTGCAGGCGCATTGGCGCCGAGCCCGCATATGCCGCCGATGCCGGTAATGACGACGCGCTTTTGCATTCAGCTCAGGCTTTTTTCGCAATCAGCGCGCGAACAGCCTCAACCATATCGCCGACATTCTTGAGATTGCTCCAGGCATCGACCGTGTTCATCTCGATCTCGATGCCGTACTGCTCCTCGAGATCGAAGATAATCTCGGTCAGTTCCAGGGAATGGATGCCAAGCGCGGTCAATTCCGTATTGGTGGTGATCTCTTCGCCACCGGGCTCCGCATGTGCCCTGATCTTGGCGATGATTTCCGTTGCCAGCTCGTCAGCCATTCGATTCCTTCCCCAATTTTATAACGTCGCGGTGCCGATTGGTTGGCGCCCCTGTTGCCTGGACTGAAATCGCCGTCGCCTTCAAAAACCCGCCAGGCGCAGCATGACCGTTCCAAAGAGGCTCCCTCTATAGAAACGGAAACGCTGTCAAGCAACAAGCTATATCAACAAGCACCATATCGACAAAGCGCCGGGAGTGCTTAACGTTAGCGCCGTGGATACGTTGCAGCATGTCTTGATCCCGGCTCTTCCGGCCCAGCGCGCGGCCGGGGCGGCCCGGCTTGCGTGCGGCGTCAGGGACGGACGCACCCGGCTTTCGCGCCTCTATCAGGACGGCTCGGCCAAAATCCGCATGCCGGCCGTTGCGGCCGGTCCGCTCGAAGCCGTGCTCATCAACACAGCCGGTGGCCTGACCGGCGGCGACCGGCTCGGCTGGGAAATCGATGTCGGGCCAGGTGCCTCCGCCTCGATAACCACCCAGGCCTGCGAAAAGATCTATCGTGCCGCAAGCGACCGCGCCGAAGTTCGGGTCAAGCTAAGCGTCGGCGCGGGCGGGCGTATCGCCTGGCTGCCGCAGGAAACCATCGTCTTCGACCGCTCGGCCTTTGCCCGCACGCTCGAGGTCGAGCTTGCCGCAGGCGCCGAGGCATTGCTGCTTGAAGCCACCATATTCGGCCGCCTCGCCATGGGCGAAGAGGCCGCGCACGGCCATTTCCACGACCGTTGGCGTGTCCGTCAGGATGGTGCGCTCGTTCATGCCGAGGATTTCCGCATCGGGCCGGCTATCGCGGCGGCACTTGGCCGCCCGGCGGTCGCCGGCGGCGCCATTGCCGCAGCGACGCTGCTGATGGTTTCGCCGCAGGCCGAAGCCTTGCTCGATCCGGCCCGCGACATCATCGGCGCCGATGGCGATGCCAGCGCCTGGAGCGTCAAGAAATCTGGCAAGCTTCTTGCGAGGCTGTTTGCCGAGGACGGCTATCAGCTGCGCAAGCGGCTGGTTCCGCTCGTCGAACTGCTCAACGGGCGGGCGGGTCTGCCCAAATTATGGTCACTCTGAGCCAAATCCAGGCCAAATCCAGGAAAGCGCATGAACCTGACGCCGCGTGAAAAGGACAAGCTGCTCATCGCCATGGCGGCGATCGTGGCGCGCAAGCGGCTGGAACGCGGCGTCAAGCTCAATCACCCCGAAGCGATCGCGCTGATCACCGATTTCGTCGTCGAGGGCGCCCGCGACCGCCGCCCGGGCGCCGAACTGATGGAGGCCGGCGCCCATGTCATCACCCGCGCGCAGGTGATGGAAGGCATCGCCGAGATGATCCACGACGTGCAGGTCGAGGCGACCTTTCCCGACGGCACCAAGCTGGTGACCGTTCACGAACCGATCAGGTGAGGAGAAAAACGATGCTGGAGCTGCGACCGAATTGCGAATGCTGCGACAAGGACCTGCCGCCGGAAGCGTCGGACGCGCTGATCTGCACCTTTGAATGCACCTTCTGCGCTGACTGCGCTGAACATGTGCTGGGCGGCGTCTGCCCGAACTGCGGCGGCAATTTTTCCGCACGCCCGATCCGCCCAGTGGAGAAACTGGTGAAATATCCGGCCTCGACCCAACGCGTGCTCAAGGCCGAGGGCTGCGGCCCGCGCAAGGCTGCGTGATTGTTTTTGTGACTTCGAAGGGAAGACCGATGATCTCTGCTTCAACCAAACGCACCACGCTTGCAGCGATCCTGCTGCTGGCGGCGGCGATGCCCGCCTATGCCCATGTTGGCATCGGCACCGCCCCGTCCTTCGCGGCGGGCTTCGCGCATCCGCTGTCCGGCCTCGACCATATGACCGTCATGGTCGCCGTCGGCCTGTGGGCGGCGCTCAAGGGCGGCAAGGCGATCTGGGCCTGGCCGCTGGCCTTTGTCGGCGTCATGCTGGCCGGCGGCGCGCTCGGCATGCTCCACGTGCCGGTGCCTTTCGTCGAACCGGGCATCCTTGCCTCCGTCGTCGCGCTTGGCTTGCTGGTGGCGTTGGCGGTCGATCTGCCGGTCTCGGCCGGAGTCGCCATCATCGGCCTGTTCGCGCTATTCCATGGCCATGCCCACGGCACCGAAGTGCCGGAAAATGCCGGTGGGCTTGACTATATGGCCGGCTTTGCCGTTGCCACCGCACTTCTCCATGCCATGGGCATCGCTGCCGGCCTTGGCCTCGGCATGCGCTTTCGCGGGCTTGCCCGCGCCGCTGGCGCCGCTTGTGCTGCAGTCGGCGGCGGCCTGGTCTTCGGCGTTTTGTGAGGCTAACGATGATTCCCGGCGAAATCATCACCGCAAGCGGCGACATCGAGCTCAACAAGGGGCTGCCGACGGTGACGCTGAAGGTCGCCAACAGCGGCGACCGGCCGATCCAGGTCGGCAGCCACTACCATTTCTTCGAGACCAATGAGGGGTTAAAATTCGACCGCGACAAAGCGCGCGGCATGCGTCTGGACATTGCCGCCGGCACCGCGATGCGCTTCGAACCGGGACAAGAGCGGGACGTCACGCTGGTGCCGTTCGGAGGAAAACGCGAGGTCTACGGTTTTCAGCAGAAGATCATGGGCAGGCTGTGAGATCGACGGGGTCGAGCGCCCTGAGGTCAGTTCGACGGCCTGGCCGCCGCGTAGATGACGATTCTTGCCGAGCCGTCGAATTCCACCGCAAGGACGTCTTCCGTAAGCACGCGCCGCGAATCGATGGCGTTGAACAGCAAGGCGTTGGCGTCGATCTCCTTGCGCAGTTCCGCAATGTCGTCCTGATGCTGTTCGACCTTGCTCTTCGACCGCCGGCGGCGGGCCGCCTTCGCTGCGCGCCGCGTCGGTGAGGAAGACGATATCCACAGTATCGAGCTTGGACGTCTTGCGCACGGCGCCGATGTTCTCACGCGTCCGCTCGATCGCGGTGATGATCTTGTTGGTCTGTGGTTCCGTCCGCGCCTCCTCCTGCCGGACATCGGAGCCGACGATCCTGTTGACGGTGTCGGCCCGGTTGACGGCGTCAGGGCTTTCAAGACCTTGCGCGGCTTGCGGGCCGAAAGCTGCGAGAAATGTGCAGGCAGCAAGGCTCTGGAGCCATCTGGTGTCGGCAAAGACAGGCATTGCTCGCTCCTGGTGGACTTTTCTGTGCAACGCCGTTCGGCGCCAAAGGAACGAAACGCCTCCTGTCGGGCGAAGGTTCCCTGTGGGGGGGGGGGGGGGGGGGCGGGGCGGCCGGGCGGGGCGGCGCCGACCCCGGGGCGGGGGGGGGGGGCGGGCGGGGGGGGATGTAGAGTTGATCATGTGTTGTATGGAATCGGGTGCGGAACGAAAGT